>JAOUGG010000158.1 GCA_029857855.1 Acidimicrobiia bacterium
CGCGGTGCGGACCAGACAGCGCAGGTCGACCCTCGGTGAACGTTCATCGACATATCGCAAATCGATTTCCAACATCTCGCGCAGCGACAAATCGGCCCGGCCGCTCGTCTGCCACACCCCGGTGATGCCGGGAGTCACGGTCAGTCGACGCCGCGTCGGGGCCGGGAACAGCTCGACCTCCCACAGCAACGACGGTCGGGGACCGACCAACGACATCTCCCCCCGCATGACGTTGCCCAGCTGCGGTAACTCGTCCAGCGAAAGCCTCCGCAGCCATCGCCCGATCGGGGTGATGCGAGGGTCATCGCCGTCCTTGTAGCCGTCGGCCCGGCCCGCCATCTCCAACCGGTTCTGGTGACGGTGGGCGGAATCGTCGTTGTCGACGTACATGGTCCGGAACTTGTGGACTACAAACGGCAGCCCACCGAGGCCGACACGAAGCTGGCGAAACAGAACCGGGCCCGGACTCGAGCGCCGGACCAGCACCGCCGCCGACAACCACAGCGGCGCGGTGATGACAACGGCAGCGGCGCCGACCGCGACATCGGTGGTCCGCTTCCATCGCGGCGTCTTTGGTCGAACATCAAGCCGAACCGACGCCGGACGACCCCGCCCATGGGCCACCGAGCGATCTCCGCCCGACGCCCGTGCCCGCTCCAGGCGCCGGGCCAGATCGGCGGCCCGCCGCAGTTGCCGTCGATCGAAGGCCAGCCCACCCTCAACGCCTTCGGTGAGATGAAGCGAGTCGAGTCGCAGGGAGCCGGCGACCAAGGCCACCGCCCGCATCAGCAGATGAAAGCTGTGATCGTCGACCGCCGTCACCGCACCGACCCGACCATCGGATCGGAACCCGTCCAGGGTCATGGACAACTCGGTTCGGGCGATCACCGTGGCCTCGGCCACCACCTCCAGCCGAACTGTGGTGACACCGCGCCGATCCGGGCCCGGAGCTTCACCGACATACAGCCGGGGACCGGTCGGATCAGCCAGCGCCATACTCGGTCGACCGCCGGTGTCCCCGTCGGCCGCGATCAGCTTGCGCCACACGGCCGACACCGTGGGCAACGGTCGGGCCAGGCGGGATCCGGCGGACGCCGAGGCCACCAGAACGAAGAACAGATCGGCCCCGGCCCGCAATGTCAGGTGGGGGTCGATCAAGCTGAGCACGATCATCATGGATACGGCGGCCCGGGCCGCCACTCGAACCGTCGTCAGCCACTCGTCGTCACGATCGCTCTCATCGTCTGTCGATGCCGTGACGCCCTCGTCGCCGGGTCGATGCCTCGTCATCCGGTGGGCCGAGGCCAGAAAGCCGACCGCCGTCACCAGCAGCGGTAGACCGCCGACCCACAACATCCACAGATATCCGCTCTCCAGGTAAACCGACGTCCGCCACAGATCGGGCGGGAGCTGTTCGGCGTCGGGGCTGACCCCCAGTACCCAGCCCCAATCGAGCAGCGACGGGAGGTAGAGATCGCTCACATTGCTCCACCGGACCAGCCAGCTGGTTGGCAGCCCGGTACCGGAGTTGACATCGGCGAGGCGGTCCAGCACCACCGGCCACAACACGACCGCCGCCGCCGCCAGCACCGGAACCGACAGTAGGGCCAGCGACCGTAGCGGGAGTCGACCCGATGGACCCTGGGCCTTGACCGCGACGATGATCACCACGGCCAAGGCCACGACCGTCCCGGCCTGGCCGCTGGCCAGTGCCCCCAGCCCGACCACCCCGGTGACCACCAACCATCGGTAGCGGCCGGAAACCAGGGCCCGGGTGAAGGTCACGGCCAGAGTCAGGGTGAGAAAGGCCCCGGTGGCGATGGAGGAACCGATGGTGGTAGTGGCCCGACCACCATCGGCCACGTCGTCCACACTGGATACGAAGTAGCGGCCCAACAGCTCGGCCGTCGGCCCCAGTTTCAGGGCCTGGGCCACAGCAAGAACCGATAGTACGGTGGCCACCGCGGTCAGGGCCAGCATCGAGGCTCGAATCTGATCGCCTCTGGTCACGCAGGTCCGCACGAGCACGTACAGCGCGGCGAACTTCACCAGTGGGAATGCGGCCAACAGCTCATCGGCGGTCACCGGTTCGGAGCGGGCAACGAGCCACAGCACCGGCATGAACGACCCGGCTACCGCCATGGCCGCCAGCCACCATTCGTGCCGCTGGACACGGAGTTCCCACCGCCGGCCGTTGAACAACGCCAGGGCGGCGAGCGTCACGGCGATACCGGTTCCGAAGAGCTGAATGCCTTCACTAGGTCGCACCAGAGGGAGATAGCGACCGCGGGGCAGTCCGGCCAGCAACGGCATGGCCAGCAGATACACCACGACCAAACGGGCCGAACCCACACGCTCCCACGCTCGCACCATCACGACCTGCCTCCAGTGGCGGCCGGATCGGGCTCCACCGGATCGGGATCGGACGGCGAAGATGGGGACGCGGTGGGGTCGACGGCGATCGAATGCGACGAATGACCCGGGGTCGACACCAGTCGCCGGTGAACCAGGACGAAGGCCGACGCGTCAGCCAGCGACACCACCAGTCCCAGAGCGAGCAGCACCATCGGTCCCTCGATCGCCGTCACCGCTGCCGGAATGCCGACGACGGACAACCCGGCTCGAATGCGATTGGCCGAACGCAGCCCCGAACCAGCACCGAGGGCCATGAGGGTCTGGCGGCCCACCTCGAACAACGCCTCGGCCGCCGCGCCGATACCGAGGCCGGTCAGGGCGTAGCCGATCATGGTGACAGCCTGGGCCTCATCGAACTCGCCGGTGGCGATCAATGCGGCCAGCGGTCGGCTGAAGATCATCATGACCAGCCCGGCGGGCAGGGCCAGAACGGCGGCCACCGTCGCCGCTCGGCGATAGGATTCGGCGGCGACGGCCCGGCGCGAACCGAATCGAGCTTGGTCGCGGTCCATGTATCGGGTCAGCCGGGGCAGGTTGGCCGAAGCCACCGGCCGGCCGATCAGGGCCACCGGAATGTAGTAGGCGAGGGTTGCCATCTCGAAGGCCTGCACACCGCCGGCGCCGGCGTAGCCCGCCGCCACCACCAGAGCAAAGTGACGCAGAGCCAGCGTCCCCGACCAGCCGAACGACTCCCGCGCCGGGCCGGCCAGCGCGGTGATGTCGGGATCGCGCCATCGGGCGCTCCATCCCAGCGTTCTGTGAACCCTCAGGGCACCGGCGAGCTGCAACCCGGTGTGGGCCACCACCGACAATCCGGACCCGGCGGCAAGTGTCAGCACCAGACCATCCGGGGCGGTACCGACCTCGATTCCCGAACCGTAGCGGTACCAGACCACGGCCACGGTCACCATCAGGCCCAGGTTCTCGACCAGGGGTGCCACCGAGGGAAGCAGGAATCGTCGATGAGCATGCTGAATCGAGACCAGGACACCGATGGCGGCATAGAGAACGAGCTGTGGCAGGATCAGGATCAGCAACAGACCGGCCACCCGGGTCGCCGGCTGTTCGAGGGTGGCGTCGAACCCCGAGGTCAACAGGCGGGCCAACCAGCGATGGGCGACGATGGCCAACAGGGCCAGAACGGCAAAGGTAGCGGTCACGGCCCCGAAGGCTCGGGCGGTGAAGGCCCGGATACGTTCCCGGTCGGCGCCGTCCAGCAGCCGGACGAGTGGGGGCACGAGCAGCGACGAGATAGCCGAGCCGGCGAACACGTCGTAGAGCATGAGGGGGATGACGTTGACGGCGACGAAGAGGTCGCCGAGAGCGGTCGAACCGAGGACTGAGGCGATGACCACCACCCGGATCAGGCCGCTGGCCCGGCTGACCGTCGAGGCCACGGCAATCACCGCCGAATCCGACAGCAAACCGCCGAACTCACCGTCGCCGTCACCGTCGACGATGGCCTTCAGTCGCCCCGGAATCTTCACCCGCCCGGTCATGAATCGCCCACCCCCGGGGGCTAACCGAGCCAGAGCTGTCGACGCCTGGTCCGGTAGCCGATCCAAGCCGCAATGGGCAGACCGAGCAACATGCCGACGGCAAGGCCCTGCAAACCGGCGACGTGGCGGCTTCGGGTGATCAGGGTCGGCTCGCTCAGTTCTCTGAAGGCCGACCCCACCACGGGATCCAGCTCACGCCGGGACAGCTCGGCGTCGACTGCGGCCAGATCAGCTTCAAGCCGCTCGATGGTTCGACGAGCTGACGATCCGGCCCCGAGTCGGGATTCGACGTCGGCCTGCTCGAGGCGGACCTCGAGCAGTGCGGCCTCGATCTCGGACAACTCGGCGACCGCCGACTCCAGGTTCTCGGTCAGACGATCCCGTGTGATCAGAGAGCCTCCCAAGGCCTCGTCCTCCAGGGTTTGGATGCGGTCGATCCGGTTGTCAATCAGGACGATGCGGCGCTCCAGTTCCTGCTCCCGGGCCTCCAGCGAGGCCAACTTGGCCTGCTCTTCGGCGCCGACGGCGGCGGCCGCTTCAAGCTCGGCCGCAAGTTCGGACCGACGCTCGGTCAACTCCTTGCTGAACTCGGTGGAGTTCTGGCCCGTCACCGTACGCAGATGCTGGTCGAGCACGGCCCGATTGAGATCCATGGCCCGACCGGGATCGCTGTCACTGACCTCGAGTCGCAGGACCTCGGACAAGTCCACGGTCTCCACGTCGATCTTGGCCCGGAGTTCGTCGGCCTCCAGATCGTAGACCTCGGCCACCGGGCCGAGCACGGCATCGCTGGTGAAGGTCACGATTTGGGTCAGGAGTCGACGATCCTCCCGCAGGAAGCCGTCAGGTACCGAACCGTCAAGCGAATAGAGAAATTCGGAACGGCTGGTGTAGCTCTCACCCCGCAACATGCCGAGCCCGTAGCCTATGGCCGGCAACACCACCAGGACGGCCAGAACCTTGCGCAACACCTCCGCTACATCCCGACCGTGCCAGGTCGGCTCGGTCGGGCCTGCCGACATGGGCGCTGTCGCCGGCTGCGATGAGGCTCGAACAGACGCCGCCACCGGGGCCAGATCAGGCGACTCGTGCCGGGGCGACTCGGACAGATCGGCCGCAGGGTCGTGGTCGACTGGATCGTCGCCCTCTTCGGTCGGCGCGTCGGAATCAACACTGTCCGAGTCGGCATCGTCGGCACGATCGCCGTTCAGGTCCGAGTTGGACACCAGGCTCACAGCAGCTCCAGCACGAGTTCGGCAACCGCCTCGGCCTGTCTCAGATCGAGAGCCGGGTGCATGGGCAGCGACAGTTGATGGTCGGCGGCGGTCTCGGCCACCGGCAGCCGGTGGCGATCGAAGCGGGAGAAGCCCGGCTGCTTGTGACAGGGATGGGCGTAGTGAATGCCGGTTTCCACTCCCCGCTCGGTCAACCCGGCGATCAGGCGATCACGGTCGGGCACCCGGATCACCTCCAGATGATGGACCGGCTCACCTCCATCGAGGGTTGCCAGGGTCTTCACGTCGGTACCGGCGAAGGCATCCATATACACCCGGTGCACGGCCCGGCGGTGCCGGTTCCACCCGTCGAGATGGCCAAGCTTGATACGGAGCATGGCCGCTTGCAGTCCGTCAAGACGGCTGTTGCGACCGACCGCGGTGTGGAGCAGATGGCTGCCTCTACCGTGGTTGGCCAGCGATCGGACCTGCCCGGCCAACACCGGATCGTTGGTGACCACGGCTCCGGCATCGCCCAGCGCCCCCAGGTTCTTCCCCGGGTAGAAACTGAAACTGCCGGCAACGCCGAACGCTCCGGCCCGGATGCCGTTGTAGGTGGCGCCATGGGCCTGGGCCGCATCCTCGACCACGTGGATACCGGCCGCCTCGGCGGCGGCCATGATGAGATCCATCTCGGCCACCTGACCGTAGAGGTGGACCACGATCACCGCCCTGGTTCGGGCCGAGATGGCCGACCACAGGTACTCGGGGGTGATCAGCAGGGTGTCGGGATCGACGTCGACGAACACCGGGGTGGCCCCCACCCTGACCACTGCTTCAGCCGTGGCCACAAAGGTGTTGGCCGGCACGATGACCTCGTCGCCGGGGCCGAGGCCAAGAGCGGTGAGGATGAGCTCCAGAGAGTCGGTGCCGTTGGCCACTCCCACGCAATGTGCGGTGCCGCAATAGTCGGTCCACTGCTTCTCGAATTCGGCAACCGCCTCGCCGCCAACGAAGGCCGACGATGTCAGCACCTGGTTCCAGGCTGCAGTGAGCTCATCCCGAAGCGGAGTGTGCATGGCGGCGAGGTCGAGAAAGGCCACGGTCTCGGTGGCGTTGATCATGGTCATGGGTAGTGAACTCCTTGGTCTCCGCTCGTTGTGGTTCGCTTGAGG
>JAOUGG010000159.1 GCA_029857855.1 Acidimicrobiia bacterium
TGAGTGCTCCAATGCTCGGCGATGAATGCCCAGGTCAAGCGACCCTGGCCCCGGTTCATCAGCGCCCGGCGAAGCAGGAACGGCGAGTTCTGCGTCCGGATCGATCCGTCGAGGATCATGGTGTGCAGGCGCCTGATGAGCTCGGCGTGATCAAAATCGGTCAGCGCGCCCAGGAATCCGAGCTCCTCCTGCGGAGTGCGCGCCCCCTTCCAGGCGACGATGAAGTCGTCGAAGTCGGCTTCATCACCGGTGGCGGCGGTGACGTCGATGGCCGCGGCCAGCAGCGAGGAGTCGACGAGTTCGGGGTCGCGGAGACCGGCGGCCGTCGCCCGTTTGGCCTCATCCTGGATCTCGGGGTCGTTGGCCACGATGCCGAGAGCTCGGACCAGGTCGGCGCGTAGCTGCCGCCGTTCGTCGGTGTCGTCGTCGACCGGAGCCAGCCCCAACCCGGCGAGAGCCGGCGCCAGGGCGTCGTGGACGATCTCCTCGAGACGCTCCAGCGCCTCACCGTCGACCAGCCGCCTCAATTGCTCGAAGCCGTTGATGATCCGGCGCCAAACCGAGCGGTCCGACTCGCCGGTCATCGCCTCCAGTAGCGTGAGGAACGAAGCGGTGGATGCCTGGTCGCCCAGCACGGCGGCCCAGGCGTCGTCGACCAGCGCGTAACGTTCGACGGGGGAGAGGTGCTCGATGGCAAGCCCGGCCAGTGTGTCGAGATCGTCGGGCTCGTAGGTCACCCGGACGAAGCTGGCGCCGGTCGCGTTGACGACGACCGCCATCCCGGCGCTATCGGGCAAGGTCACAGGTGTGTCGCCGAGGAGCACCCGCCGAGTCGGCGGGGCCTCGGCGGCCGGATCACCGTCCGGCGGGACGAACCGGTAGCGCAGCGGGATCGACCAGGTCTGCTCGTCGGCGTCGGCGTCGGCGTCGTCGCTACCGGCGACCGTCATGCGACGCTGGGACAACGTCATCGTGCCGTCGGCTCTTCGCGAGGCCAGGATCTGGGGATAGCCACCTTGGTAGATCCAGCTGTCCATGATCTCCCGTACGGGCTCGCCGGTCTCCTCCTCGAGGGCGTCCCACAGGTCCGGGGTGTCGGCGTTGTCGAACTGGTGTTTCCGCATGTAGCGGCGGATGCCGGCTCGGAACCGATCCTCACCCAGATACTGCTCCAGCATCCGTACGACCGCTGCACCCTTCTCGTAGGTCAGGACATCGAACATCCCCTCGGCGTCGGTCGGGCTGACGACCTCGTACTCGATAGGCCGGGTCGTCGACAGCGAGTCGGTACCGAAGGCCGCCGAGCGGGACAGGCCGAAGTTCGTCCACCGATTCCACTCCGGACGGAAGGCGTCGGTGCAGCGCATCTCCATGAACGTGGCGAAGGCCTCGTTGAGCCACAGCCCGTTCCACCATTTCATCGTGACGAGGTCGCCGAACCACATGTGGGCGAGTTCATGGGCGATCACGTCGGTCACGAGCTGTAGCTCGGGCTGCGTGGCCCGGGCCGGATCGACGAGCAGGACCGTCTCCCGGAAGGTGACGCAACCGAGGTTCTCCATTGCTCCGAACGCGAAATCGGGGATGGCGACGAGATCGAGCTTCGTGCCCGGATACGGCAATTCGAAGTACTCCTGGAAGTACCGGAGGGCGAACGCCCCGACCTCGAGTGCAAAATCGGTCAGGTTGCCCTTGCCGGGAACGTGCACGACCCGCAGCTCGACCCCGTCGACGTCGACGGGGTCGGTCATCTCGATCGGTCCGATGACGAAGGCGACCAGGTAGGTGCTCATGGCCACGGTCGGGGCGAAGCTGACAACCAACCTCCCGCCATCGATGGATGTGCGTCCGGTTTCGGCGCTGTTGGCCACCGCATGGTGGTTCTCGTCGATGACCAGATCGATCTGGAACGTCGCCTTCATCTCGGGCTCGTCCCAGCACGGGAAACACTGGCGGGCATGGGTTGCCTCGAACTGCGTGGTGACCAGTTGGTGCCGCTCGCCGTCGGTGGCGGTGAACTGGCTCAAGTAGGGTCCGACGAGCTGATCGTTGAACGGTCCGCTGAAATCGATGGCGAGTTCGAGCTCGCCCGGTTCGACGGGCTGGTCGAGGGTCAGTGTGAGCCGCTCCGACTCGTCGTCGGTGGTGGCGGTGGCAGCGATCGTCCGCCCCGCCTGGTTGACCGCGACGTTGCCAATGGTCAGGTCGAGGCTGTTGAGGACGATCGTTTCGGTCGACTCGTCGGCTTCGGCGGTGATGTCCACCGAACCGCTGAACGTGCCGGCTTCGATGTCGGGTTCGAAACGAAGGCGGTAGTGGAGCGGGTGGACGGTCGTGGGGAGCCGGTAAGGATGGGTTGACACAGAGCCGAGCCTACCGTCCGCCGGGCCCGCGGTCACCGGCTCGCCCGGCGGCGACCGAAGAAAGACGGTGATGGTTGGCGGGTCGAACGCGCCTGTGTGGGGTGTGGGCAGGAGCACCGGACACAACGACCTCGAGGCCGACATTTCCGACGGGACCCGCCGCGGTGTGGTGTCGTGGGATCGCCTCCGCTGCACCTACCGGGCGGAGATCGAGGTCTTCCCGCCGCCCCCCGGGTTCGATTCGCCTGCCGCTCGAACCGTCGACGCGGTCTGGGAGTGGCTGGCCGACCCGGAACCGGGGCCGTTGCCCGGCCGCCTGGTCGTCGGCCATCGGCCGGTGGAACTGCTCACGATCGACGCCGTGGTCAACCGGCTGGAGGCACACGGGTTTCGTCCTGATCGGACGTCTCACCGTGCGCTGATGGCCCTTCGGTCGGCGGTGCGCGATCGCTGCGGGTCGGTCGTGTTTCTCGGGCGCCATCGGCCGGGCGCTCCCGGGTCGTCGAATTCGACCGTCGTGGCCGAGGTGCTTCTCGGGTTGCCGGAGGCGGAACCGCTGCCGCTTCGGCCGCTGGTCGACCATCCCGCCCACCAATTCGGCTGGGGTCACCGGGGCGCGGCCACCATCCGTACCGCCGCCGCCCTGGTGGACCTGGCCTGGTCCCCCCGGCGCGATGCGGCGACCGAGGCCGCGGTCATCGATCTAGCCGTCACGGTTCTCGCCGAGGTTCGCAGTGGCTTCGTGTGGAGGGTCGAATCGGTGGCCGACTGGCTCGCCACGGAGACCGGCGACCTGGCCGAGGCCGACGGTCGTTTCGCTGGTGCCACCGAACGGTACGAGTCGCCCGGCTACCGTCAGCTCTCCCTCGATCTCCGGTGATGGGCTCGCTCATGTTCGAGTGGCGGGTCATTGATCCCAACCACCACGATTTCACCCGATGTCTCTGCTAGTTTGAGCGCTATGAGTCGTGATTCCGCCGCAGTCTTCGACGACCCCATGAGCAGCCTTTCCGACCAGACCACAGATCTCCATTCATTGAATGAGGGGATCGCCATCCTGGGTCGATTCGAGGAGATCCTGGCCGAGCTGGAGTTGGCGCTCGACGCCATCGGCTTGTCCGCGCCCTGAAACGTCGCCATCCCAGTAGCTCTGAGTGATCGAGCGGGCGCTAGTCCGTGTCGGTTCCGGCGCGCCGCCGCCGGTTGATTTCGCCGTGGATCTCGTCTACATTCGTGCTGTTGGTTGTTGAATTACCGTGAATGGCGTCCATTGATGATCGGCAATGGAGCGCTTCACGGTTCGAGTACAAGGCGGTTTCAACGTGCTGAACGGTTCTACTTCAGTGTCGTTTCTATTGGCCATGGTTGTCGTCGTGATGGTGCTCGTCGGCGCCTCGGCGTTACGCCGGAACCGTCGATGGTCACGAGGCGGTCGCACGGCGACGCCATCAACGCCGCGGTCTCCGTCCGCGCCTGTTGATCCGGGTCTCACGAAATCGATCGGTACGGAGTCGGATGGTTCCGAGGCGGTGGGCACGGAGCTTGCGGGCACTGCCTCGGCGGCGGCACTCGACCGCCTGCGGCTCTGGGTCGAAGCGGAGGAGGATGTGCCGCGGTCGAGTTCGCCGGCGGGGGCCGGCTCGGCCCACCCGACGCGCCGGCTTCGAGGGCTGAACCGCACCGTCCGCCTCGCTCGACGCCATCGACCGTTTCGGTCCGGTGGAGGAACCGAGCCGATGATCCGGCTGCTTGGGCCCGTTCGGGTCGACGGCTTCGGGTCGACGATGACCAGCCAGCAACAGGCGATGGTCGCCATGCTCGGTCTCCACGGACCCTGCAGCCGGGAGCAACTGATCGACGGACTGTGGAGCGGCCGAGCGGTCTCGGCCAGCCGGTTCGCCAACATACTGGCCGACATTCGGGGTGCGATCGGACGTCGCCGTCTGGTTCAGAACCGGGACGGACGCTACGAGCTGATCGATGTGGTCGTCGATGTCGAACGATTCGTCGAGTTGGTGGAAGGGGCCACGGTTCCTCCCCCGGACGCCGTCGACCACCCCGGGGCCCAGGATGCCGTCGATCGACTGGAGCAGGCCATCGGGCTCATCGAGGGACCGATCCTCGATACCGGACACCGCCGATTCTGGAGCTGGCTCGACGACGGCTACCACCGCCGCGACGAGATCGAGCGTCTCGTGGTCTCGGCCGGACTCCGAGCCGCTGCTCTCGCCCTCGGCGAACACCAGCCGCAACGGGCACGGTGGGCCTGCGAACGTTGCCTGGTGGCGGTACCACACGACGAACGGCTGGTCACCACGCTGGTCGGTATCCACCTCGTTCAGGGTCGGCGGGCAGCGGCCGCCGAGCTGATTGCCGGGTGGGAGCAGGCAGTACGCCGGCTCGGCCTCTGTGAGCCCTCATCCGGCCCCCGGAACCTGTTGCTCGTCGGCGGACCCGCTGGCCGAGATCTCCTAGAAGCTCTGTGAGTCTTCCGGCACGGCGGTGACCACCACGTTCGCCAGATACGACCTGGCGCCCGGATCGAATTCGCCGCCACAGGTGATGAGCTGCAGGACCGTCTCGCCGGTCTTGCGGAACACCTCCTCGGCTGGTAGTTCCTTCTTGTCGTACTGGGTGTTACCAACGACCCGGTACCGCATGACCGAGCCGTCGGCCATCTCGACCTCGAGCGCATCATTGGGCCGGAGGTCGCCGAGATTGAAGAACGCTCCCGGCTTGCCGCCGTAGTCGACGTGAGCGGCGAGAACCGTGGCTCCGGCCTCTCCCGGCAACGAGCTGTATTCGTACCAGCCGACGGTGTCGGCGGCCGGAACGTCGAGTTGCTTCTCCTCGTCGACGCCGACCGACAGAATCGGAGCCTCCAGCCCGATGTCGCCGATCCGGATCATTACCGGATGGGGCTCCTCCTCGACGAGGTCATCGGTCAATCGGCCGTCTCGAACAGGGACCTGTGCGCGGGCGCGCGACGAGTCGCCGGATTCGTCGGCCAGATCGACGGCCGAGGATCCGATGACCGCGGTGGCCGCCGTTTCGGAGCCGCGATCGACGCCGTCGGCGGTAACCGCGGCTCCGACGGTGGCCAGCGTACTCCCGAGAACCAGGAGGCCCGAGAGTACGCGTCGGTTCACAGAATCCGGCGCCTGCGGGCCATGACGGCACCGCCGGCGACAACCATGACCAGCGTCGTCAATCCGACCAGGTACAGGTTGGTCATGTCCTCGTCCATGCCGAGCAGGTTGCTGTTTCCGGTCGGGACCTCGGCGGGTGCGCTGCTCAAGCCGCTGAACGACTGCACCACGGCGTCGAGTGTGCCGCTTTCGGCGGATCCGAACACCGTGATCGAGGCGAGCTCGCCGTCGTCGACGGAGATAGTGGCGTTGGCGATCTCGGTCCCGTCACCGGTGACGGCCGAAACCGTGTGCTGTCCGGCGGCCAGCGCGATGGTGGCGAACTCCCCGTTACCGATCGTGCCGTCGGGTACCGGCTCGCCATCGATGTTGACCGTGACCTCCGGGCCCTGGGCCAGGTGGCGGACCACGATCCGGCCCTGAGCCGGGTCGGTCGGAGCCAGGTTCTCGGCGAAGCTCGACAGGACGACTTCGCCGTCGGCATCGAGGTGGGCGATCAGCGACGCCGGATCGGAACCGACGGTCACCGACTGCGACGTGATGGGCAGGTCGGTACGGTCACCGGCTGCCGCCGGTGCGCCGTCGATGGCCTGATAGAGGTCGACGACATGCGGGCCCGCGGCCAGCGAAACCGGCCCGGCGATGGTTCCGGCGCTGAAGCCCGGCAGGATCGCCTCCCCGTCGATGTAGACATCGACGTCGGCGCCAGGAACGCCGTGGACGAGCTGGATCCCGGCATCGGCCGCCGAGATCGGCCCGTTGGCGATCGGCACGGAGGTCTGGGCC
>JAOUGG010000160.1 GCA_029857855.1 Acidimicrobiia bacterium
AAGCACTAGCTTTGCCATCGGGCAACAAGGTGACGCTTCTGCAGAAGGTAAGGGTTCCGGCCGGTACCCGCCTTCAGCGCTCGCGCGCGCTGCCAGCGTTCGGAAGACGTGGTGGAGGCGAGCAATTCGAGTTACTTAACAGAATTCCTCGGGCCAGTTTCGGAACCCGGACCAATTGGGGTCCCCGATGAGGTTCATCTGGAGCGACGGATCGCTGCACCTAGAGGGCTTCACCGCTCCTGTCCTAAATGTTTTGCTGGTTGACGGCTCCTTGTTCGTTCTTCTCGATCCTGAAACTCCCTCAACTACTGCCAATACTTCTGGCGTTTGCCAGAACATGCTGCGATTCTCGGGTTCCGATGAGCCACACTTCGTTGGCTTACCCACGACGACGACGGGCGATACCTATACGAGTATGCGTTCAATCGGGAACGGCCGGATGTTGCAGGCCGACTCTTGGTCCGGCTACAGGGTGGCTATCGGATCCAATGGAAAGATCGCACGTACAGAGTTCCTCAAATGAGGTGCCTTGGAGGCGACTGAATCCGGCTTGGAGTCTATGGAGCCCATTCACGGTGTCGTGGCGCCAGTGGACTTCTGAGGTCAACGCCGTCGTCGTGTGGTTCCGGTGTCAGGCGCACGAAGAACCGCAGTGGCCTTGTCGCGTCGAAGTATCGCCGATGTCCCTGGGTTGGTTATGAGCTGGTCGCCGGACTTGTGGAGACGACAGTGGGAGACCGTGTCCATTAGGTCCACAATCCTGGCGTGGTCGCAGCGCCGGCTACGATTGCGGCAACTCGGAATGGTTGGCGCGGCATTGGTGGGTTCCCGAGCTGAACGCCGCCTTTGGTCAGGGGTGTCACGAAGAAAACCCCTCGCGGTCTGTCGCGCTGGAGGCTCGGGGATGTCCCTGGGTTGGACATGAGCTGGTCGAGAAATTGGAAGGGGGACAACCTCGAGTGGAGCAGATGCAACGGCAGTCCAACGAGCCCGAGTTAGGCACCCACTTTGGCACCCGAGGGCACCCGCGGGGTATGACGAAGGCCGCCGACGGGGTGTGGTCCCTGGTCAGCGGCCGGTGGAGTGGTACGCCCCCTGCGACTTGAACCCAGAACCTGCGGATTAAGGTTAAGAGTCCCGGAAATATCGTCCAGTGAGTCCGGTACAGTCCGTTGAGCAGGGTTTTGTCCGGCCGTCGGTCCGGTGAGTCCGGTGGGGTCCGGTGAGACACGGGGAGTTTGGCACCCACTTTGGCACCCGACAGATTTGAACGGGTTCCTTTGTAGCAGCGGAACGTCGATTGCGTAGACATATGACAGGCATACGTGTATGCTTGATGTATGTCTGATGTGATACCGGATAGGCCGAGGCGCAAATCGATGTTCCTTGGCCCGAATGCGCTCCGCAATCTTGCCGTGACGGCTTCTCGTCGCCGAACCGAACGCGAAGCAGTGGAGGACGCACTCGAACTCCTCGCCGCACGAGATGCACAACGAGATGCCATGCAGGAGTTCGTCGACTGGGCAACCGCGGAGTGGGGATCACCGACGGAGGCTGAGCGAGCGAGAGCCAACGAGATTTGGTCCGCTCGGTGATCTTCGACGCAGGGGTGTTCATCGCCTTGGAAAACCCCTCGCAACGCAGGGTCGTCCTCGCCTTGGTCGAGAAGATGCGGGCCGAGGGTATCGAGCCGGCCACCAACGACGCAGCGCTGGCTCAAGCATGGCGTGACCCGGCAACGCAGGTGCCCATGGCCATGTTGGTCAAGGCCACCACGGTGTACCCCTTCGGGGATCCCAGGGTCATCGGGCGGCGGTGCGCCATCGCCGGTACGAGCGATGTGGTCGACGCGAGCCTCGCCGTGCTGGCCGATCAACTCGACATGACCATCGTAACCACCGACCCAGGCGACATGGCCCACCTCAACGTCACTTACCGCGAGCTGTAGGGCCGACTACGACCCAGCGTCCTGACCGTGGCCCCCCGCCGCTTACGGTGATCCTTGAGTTTCCACAGGCGATCGATGGTGACGACCAGGCCGTCGACGGGCCGGCGACAGTGAAAGCCGAGCTCTCGGATCATTTCGGTTGTGCCCGTGGCGACCCTGACGCCCGACGGCTGGGACACATCCTGCGCAGATCGGCATAGACCCAGCGTGCCGATTCCGAGCGGTCTCGGAAGCAGGCTGCCGTTGCCGCCAGAAGGGTCAGCCGCAATCATGGGTGGGTGTTAGCTGGCAACTCGCTTCAGATTCGGCTGATCGCCGACATCAAGTCTGAGCTGACCGCTCGAGGGCTGGGTTGGTGGCTGTTTGGCGGCTGGGCCCTCGACGCTCAGCTCGGCCAGATCACTCGGAATCACGGTGATGTTGAGTTCTGGACGGAGCGGTCGGATGCGGATTCCGTCCGTAAAGCCCTGATAGCCATCGGCGCTCAGGTCGTCGATACTCAGCCGATCGAGGAGAGTCGAGCCTTCGACCGCGACGGTGTGACGTTCAGTTCTGCATCTTTCGATCGCAACGACGATGGCACGTACGGTGTGCAGGGCCGCTGGTCGGATTGGATCTTTCCACCGAGCTCATTCGGCGACTCGACGGGCGAACTCGATGGGCTCGTCGTGCCGACAATGAGTGTGGAACGGATGCTGGCGATGAAGGAGCAGTATGCATCGCTTCGCAATGGTGGGCCGCTCCGGGACAAAGACGTTCACGACATCGCAGTGCTCACAACGCTGGTAGACCGACCTCATCCGAACAGCTCGTAAGCGGCAATCTCGAACTCGATCGGTCACAGAGCGCTGCCAGCCACGAGGCCCCTTGTGGTCCCAACGCGCACGGGCGCCCATTCTGCGCAGATGTCGAGGTGCTCCGGCATCGCTACGAGCGGGGCGGCAGGTTGGTGGCCGTCGGGAGCGTGGTGCGTGCCCAATCGGCGAGAGCGAGGAGGGGTTGTTCGTCCCATCGATGGCCGTGGTGACGGCGGTGGGCGGGGTTGATTTGCGCAGCCGATCGGTAGCAGCTGAGCGCGTCTGCGATCACGGTCCGGTGCTCGGCTGGCAGCTGCTCCAGGGCCCATTGAGCGCCTTCGTCTTTGCTCGGCGGCGGACCCGGGTTGTCCAACAGCACGAGAGCAGACCGGCAGATGTTCAACACGCCATAGAACGGCGACTCCACGATGCCACCGTCGAGAATCCAACGTAGGTCGTCGAGCACGGCGTCGAGGTAGGCCGACCGAGGGACCTCGCCGAAGATCTCCGTCGGAGCGGGCCCGGACAGGGCAAGACCACGCGAGCGGACAACAGTACAATGAGCCGCCAGGTCCGGGTCCGTACCATGAGGTCCGGGCTCGCCGCGGCGCAGGGTGTCGGCCCATTCCTCGCCGAAGTGGAACTCGTAGGGCGCGGGGTGCCGGAATGCTTCGGCTACCTCGCGTCGCATCACCGACAGTTCGACTCCGCCGACGATTGGGCGTCTATCAAACAGCCCGACGATGTCGGTCGCAAGGGCCGATCGGTCGTCGTCGGTGAGTGGTGAGTCGGTCACGACCAGCAGGTCCAGGTCACTCTTTGGCCGGTAGAATCCGCCCATCGCCAGCGAGCCGTGTAGGTACACGCCGACAGTGCTGTCGAGCTGACCGAGGCGCTCGACGATGTCACTGGTCCAGTCCGAGATGTCTGCGTCGACGTTGGCCCATTGCTGTGATCGGCCGGGCGTGTGATCAATCGATTCGCGGGACGGGAGAGGCACGCCACAGGATAGCGCCTACCGCGCCGGGGCAACTCGACGTCTCTACTGTCGACGGCGTCCGCCGCGGCCTGGCATCGTGGTGCCCATACTGGGCGGGTGGCCGCTGCCGAACCTGTAATCCGTGAGTTTGTTCCTGCCGACTGGAGCGCGGTTTGTGCTCTCCATGAGCCGGCGGCAAGGTCCGAACTCGCCCGGTCCGGTCGGGATCCGCGGTCGTTTCGCCCGATGCACGACGAGGAGGACCTCGACACCTTCCTTCGGCTGAACACAGCGCTGGTGGCATGCCTGGACGGCGAGGTCGTCGGTTTCGTCGCCTGGCGGGATCGTGGCGAGTGGAGCGGCAGCGGCTACCTGTCGTGGCTGTATGTCCATCCGGCCTACCATCGGCGCGGCATCGGCGGGCTCTTGTTGCGACAGGCGATGAACGCTCTCGGTGACCAGGCGTGGACGCTCACGTCGCAGGGCAACGAGTCGGCCATCGGCCTGTACCTACGACACGGGATGCGAATCGTGACCGCGTATCAGACCGAGTCTCTTGGCTACCCGTACACCGAGGTCAGGCTCGCACTGCCCACAAGCCGAAAAAGCGACCCGGACGCTCCCAACTTTGGCACCTGACCGCGCAGTTGAGCTACGCCGTGGTGATCGGGACGGCGATATTAAGGGGGGTGGTCGACCTGCGCCCTGCCCGCGACGATGACTCCGAGGTGGTGGCTGCGATCTACATCGACTCCTGGAACCAAGGATTCGGGCACTTGCTCGGCATACGTCAACACAGTGCCGAACGTATCGACCGATGGAGTGCTGACCTCGCCAGCCCCGCCACCGAGTGGACGGTGGCAGAGGTGGAGGGACGCGTCGTGGGATTCATCGGTATCGGCCCTTCCCGCGACCCGGTCGACCCCGCGCTCGGCGAACTCGACACGATTGCCGTCGATCCCAGCCGCTGGCGGCAAGGAGTCGGTCGGGCCCTGACGGTCCGCGGCCTGGACCAGCTCAGCGCCAAGTGGAATCAAGCGATCCTCTGGACACCAGCCAACCACCCGAGAGGCCACCGTTTCTACGAGGCGATGGGCTGGCGACAACTCGAGAGGACCAGGTACTCAGGTACAGAGGTTGCCTTCGGCCGACGACTCCAGCGCACCGTCCGATGGCGGCACGACCAGCGCAATCAGTATCACTCGGCTGATGGATCGGCCTGGAGTTGAGGTATCTCCGAGGTGGGTCGGAAATCTCCGAACGACCGGTAGATCGTGCGCAGGGTCGCATTGAGCATGTCGTCCGTCCCCTCCGCAGTGGGATCAGCGAGCATTACCACCAAGTAGCCAACTGCGACCGCTGGCTGGGCTGGGTCTGCGAACCATCCGGTAGAGGTTTGATGAGCTACTTCGGCCCCGGGGCGGGGCTTGTGTGTCCTAAGTGCGCCTCGATCCGGCACGGGAGCGAGTCGTCCCGATACGAAGTTCCACTTCCGCTCGGTGGCGCCGGACCTTCCCTTTGGATTCCTACCGTGGTAGGATTACGCTATGGCAGTCACCAAGTGGTCGGTAAGTGTTGACGAAGATCTCGCTGCGCGTGTCGAGTCCCGGGTCGGCGATCGCGGCCTCAGCGGCTTCGTGGCAAGAGCCGTTGCTCACGAGCTCGAGCGAGACTTGCTCGATGAGTACCTGAGGGAGCTCGACGATGAATTCGGGGAGGTCCCGTCGGGCCTTGTCGAACACATCGACAACGCGTGGCCGTCCTAGTCCTCGACAGCGAGGCGGTCTCAGCACTCGCTCGCCCGCACGAGAGTGTCGCACGCCACCAACTCGTGCGGGCCGCCATGCGAACCGCGCACACCCGCAACGTTCCGGTCCGGATCCCCGCAGCGGTTCTCGTGGAGCTCTACTGCGGAGGAGGGACCGACGAGGCGATCGATCGACTTCTTGCCCGCGGGTTCACGCAGGTCGTAACCACCGGCGCACGGATGGCACGTGTCGCTGGCCACCTGCTCGCCGCAGCAGGGGCGGGGAGTGAGTTGGCGATCGATGCACTCGTCGTCGCTACCGCAGTCCGGTTCGGGGGCGGCGCCGTCGTCACCCACGACCCCGGCGACATCACACGTCTCGCCGCACAACACCCAAACGTGTCGGTGATCTCCATCTAGCGACACCACCGCTCATCTCGCTCGCTATGAAGCCGTGACGCGGACGTCGTGTGGTTCAGGGTGGCACGAAGACCGCCCGGTGGGCTGTCGCGTTGCGGGATCGGCGATGTCCCTGGGTTGGGCATGAGTTGTTCGAGGTACTTGTGGAGGCAGCAGTGGGCGTACCGTGTCCGCCAGCTCGGAAACCCCGGCGTGATCGCGGCGCCCGCGTTGAACTCCGCCGTCATGTGGTCCGGGGTGCCACGAAGAAGATCCCGGCGGCTTGTCGCGCTGGGGGCTCGGAGGTGTCCCTGGCTGTGTATGAGCTGGTCGAGATACCTGGGGACAACGGTGGGTGTACCGAGTCTAACGGGGGGTCCAGGACAACGAGTTAGGCACCCACTTTGGCACCCGGGGATGGCCAC
>JAOUGG010000161.1 GCA_029857855.1 Acidimicrobiia bacterium
GACCTGGAGCGGATCGAACGAGGCGAGCCACCCGGCCGGTACTTCTGGACGGCGACCTACACCGCACGAGGTGACTACGCCGATCAGCTGGAACGGTGGTTGCAGTTCTTCTCGAGGGCACAGATGTCGATACAGACCTTCGAGGACCTGGTGGCCGATCCCGAGGCGGTCTACCGGTCGAGCCTCGCGTTTGTCGGCGTCGACGCGGACGCGGCACCGATCCCGACCTTTCAGGCCGAGCGGGTCGGCTCGAAACAACCGACGGAGCCTGCAATCCTGGATCGGCTCCGTGAGCGGTTCGTCGACTCCAATCGCCGCCTCGTCGAATTGACGGGAATCGATTACAGCGTTGAGCGGCGGGTTCCCCGAAAGTCATCCACGGCCGGAACACGCGCCGGCTCTCCCATCCTCTAACCTGGTCGCGGTGAGCCACAACGACGATTTCTGGTCCGGTTCGCAGCAGGATCGAGGCGAGCCGACCGAGCAGTCCCCCTATTTCGGCGACTCGGTCTTCGACCAGCCCCGGCCGCCCACGGCCAACGATCCCTACGCCGGCGACCCCTACAATCGACCCTACGAGGGCGACTCCTACGGCGGTGGCCACCATGCCGGCGATCCCTACGGGGCGCCGCAGGGTGACGAGGCCCGACGCCGTGTCCTGGCCACCGGCCCCCATCAGCTCGGCGATCAGTGGGGTCAACCCGACGATCCGTTCCAGGACCCCTTCGATCCCAACCGGGGCCGCCAGGACGAGTTCTCGGCTCGCCGGGGCCGCGGCGGTTTCTTCGTCGCCTTCATCGGGGCGGCCATCCTCGTGGCACTGGCGGCCGGAGCCTACGCCCTGTACACGGTCCTGCAGGACACCAACGAGTTCGATGCCGGTGCCGTCGTCGACGATTCGACCACCACCACCAGCCTGCTCACGACAACCTCGGAGAGCACCACCACCATGGCCATTCCGGTCGGCATGCAGATCCAGCTGGTATCCGACCAGTTCATCTGCAACGACACCGTCCGCGAGTTCGGGCTCATCACCGGCGCCACCCCCAACGAGGAGATCGCCTTCACCTCGCCGCAGACGCCCAACCTTCGAGCCGGTCAGGCCGACGAGAACGGTCGACTGCCGATCCGTTGGTCGTGCTCAGCTGACCAGGTCGGCACGACCTGGGAGTTGACCGCCACCGGGACGCAATCGGCCCTGTCGGCCACCACATCCTTCACCGGGGTGCCCGAGGGAACGGCGATCGTCGAGCAGGCCACGACCACGACCGAGGCGACGACCACCACGGTCGAAGTCGGCGAGTTCGCCGTGGTCCTCACCGAGAACCCGTTCACCTGTGACGGCGGGGCCAGAGTCTTCGGCACCCTCACCGGTGCGACGCCAAATGGTCAGATCTCCTTCAGTTCACCGCAGGCCAGCGGGATCAGGCCCGGTGAGGCCGACGAGACCGGCAGCCGTCCGATTCGGTGGTCGTGCTCACCCGATCAGGCCGACACCGTGTGGGAGCTCACGGCCACCGACGATGCGACCGGTCGGTCGGTGACGTTCAAGCTGTCGGGTCAGCCGTAGGCGCGAGCGGTCGGCGCAGCCACACCCGCGCCCGCACTCGATCTGCTGACTCTTTCGAGTCTTCTGGCTCCGAACTCCTACCGACTCGTTCGAGAGTTCTGACCGGCGAGGCTCGAGCGAAGCACATTGAGGTTGACCTCCCGTTCGCCGTCGGGGTCGACGGGGCCACCCTTGATCACGACGGCCCGCTCCATAGCCGGGTCGGGGTCGACGCCGAGGGCGCAGGCCACGGCGTAATGGACGATGACGGCAACGGTCGCGTCGTCGGGCGGCCGCTCGCAATCCGTCGCGAACCTGATGGCCGAGAAGACGCCGAGCCCGCGAATGATCGCCGATCGGGGCCAGGCGTCGGGGTTGTCGCCGAGGTCGCCGTCGATCGCCGCGCCCCGGGTGCCGGCGATCACGACGACGGGGTCGGTCGACACGTTGTGGTCGAGGTGGTCGAGGTGGTCGAGGTGGTCGACGTGGTCGAGGTGGTCGAGGATCTCGATGATGAGCCGGTTGTTGCAAACGGCGCGGGCGACGACGGCGTCGAAGGCGGCCGCCGTTACCGCCGCCTCGGTGTCGCAGTCGCCGATGTGGGCGAAGGCGAAGTCGGGTGTTGTCGTGTCGACGGCGGTGTCGACGGCCTGGCCCACCTCGTCGACGCCCACCGCTCCGCCCTCATTCGGACCACCGAACCAGGTCGCCACCGCTGAAGGCGCCCCAAGATGGGTGGTGGTGTAGCCGTTCTCCCGGAGCAGGTCGGCGACCGGATTGTCGCCCTCTGCCATGGCGGCGAGCCGCCGCCGGTCTCGTTCGTTGTGCGGAGTCCCCGGATACCGACCGGACAGGGCGGAGGCCACGGCGAGCAGAGGATCGGAGGAGTTCGACCACGCCTCCGGCGCCACCTGGAGCCCCCGTTCGAACAGGTCGAGCTCAAACTCGGCGTTGTCGTAGCCGTGGTCGAGGAGGAGGGCCTGGCTGCTCGGATGGTCGTCGACCATGATGACGATCAGGTCCCGCCGCTCGCCACTGGAGCCGAGTGTGATCGGATCCGGCTCGATCCCGGCCCCTCCGATCCAATCGGGGAAGGCCAGGGTTGGTGCCGACAGCCAGAACAAGGCGGCCAGCACGACCCCGACCATCGGTGACCGCACACCGAGGCGGCGAAGGATCAACCCGAGTGTGAACAGTGCGGCGAAGGTGCCGGCGGCCAGCGTCAGGAGGGTGGCCGTCGCCGTCGTCGCACCGGCGCCCCAGGCGAGGCGGTGGAGCACGACGACGGCGATCGGTACGGCCAGCCAGGCATTCTTCGCCATGGCTGCAGGTTACGCCAGTTCGGCCGACCCGAACCCGACGCCGAAGCGCACACACCAGATCACGACCGTGTCGTAGACACTCAGATCGACGTCGGCCGGGATCTCGTAGTTCTGCGATCCGATGTTGCCCTTCAGGTCGCCGAGGTCGATGTATTCGTCGCCGAAGCCGTCGGCCGAGGAGGCGAGGTAGACGTTGAGATCGGGTCCGTTGTCGGTGGCGAAGTCCTCCTCGAGGCGAAGCACCCGCTGGGTGCCGCCGTCGGTGAGGACGGCGGCGGCTCCGGTGGTGGGGTGGGCGCCGTCGATGAACGATCCGGCGGCTGCCGTCCCGGGAACAGCCTCATCCGTGGCAGCCCCAATTGTGGCAGCCTCATCTGCGGCTTCATCGTTCATTGCCGCCTCTTCCAGGGATGCGCCTTCCGCGATCTCGTCGTCGGCGGCCGGTGCCTCGGTGGCGAACACCGGGGCGGCCTCGGAGACCTCGTCGTCGATGAACAGGGTGTGCACGCCGAAGACCCCGAAGGCCAGGAAGGCGATGATGGCGGCGCCGGCGACCAGGGCGGGCGCCAGCCATTTGCGAACGGTGAACGGTGACATTGCTTGCATCCTTACGTCAGTGGACGTTGTTTCCAAGCGACCCAACCGAGCCTGGCTCGATATTCATTCCGGCCCTGGTCGTCGTTTCGCAAATGTTTCGGGGTGGGCGCCGGGGAGGCCGAGCGGGCCGACATCTGCCATCATGACTGGCGTTGATCGAGCGCGATCGAATCAGGATTTCGAGGAGCACGACCAGATGACCGAACTCGGCCCCCGTACGGCGGAGCTGTTGCCAACGTTGAGCATCGAGGAGAAGGCGGCCCTGACGGCCGGGTCCGGTTTCTTCCGCATGGCCGGGGTCGAGCGGTTGGGGCTTCCCAACTGGTTGACCACCGACGGCCCCAACGGGGCCCGTGGCACCTCCCTGCTCGGATCGGGCGAGGCCCAGGCCACGTGCGTGCCGTGCGGGTCGGCTCTCGGGGCGACCTGGAACCCGGAACTGGTGGAGGAGGTCGGCGCGCTCCTGGGCCGCGAAACCCGCTTCAAGGCGGCGCGGGTTCTCCTGGCCCCGACGGTCAACCTCCACCGATCGCCGTTGGCCGGCCGCAACTTCGAGTGTTTCTCCGAGGACCCGCTGCTGAGCGGGGTGTTGGCCGCCGCCTACATCCGCGGTGTGCAGTCCGAGGGGGTCGTCACGACGGTGAAGCACTTCGTCGGCAACGAGTGCGAGACGGACCGCAACACGAGCAACTCCATCATCGACGATCGGGCGTTGCGCGAGCTCTACCTCGTGCCGTTCGAATACGCGGTGAAGGAGGGCGGCACGCTCGGGGTGATGACGTCCTACAACCGTCTGAACGGCCGGTACTGCAACGAACAGAAGTGGCTCCTGACCGATGTCCTGCGCAATGAGTGGGGTTTCGAGGGCTTTGTCGTCACCGACTGGTTCGCCGGCGCCTTTACCGAGTCGGCGGCGGAGGCCGGCCTCGACATCGAGATGCCCGCCGGTGACCGCATCTTCGGTTCGGTTCTCGCCGAGGCGGTTCGTGACGGGCGGGTGCCCGAGTCGACGCTCGACCGGATCGCCGGTCGCCTGCTCTCGGTGTTCGAACGGATCGGTGCGTTCGATGACGAGCCCGAGATCGAGCAATCGATCGATCTGCCGGAGCATCGCGAGCTGGCCCGCCGGGCGGCGGCCGATGCCATCGTGCTGCTCCGCAACGAATCGGTCGACGCCTCATCGCTGCTTCCCCTGCCGGTCGACCAGTTGACCTCGATCGCGCTGATCGGACCCAATGCCGGAAGGGCCCAGATCATGGGTGGCGGGTCGGCCAACCTCCGCCCCTTCCACCGCACCAGTCCGCTCGACGCGTTGCGGACCCGCCTCGGCGATTCGGTCACGGTGACCTATGCGGAGGGCTGCAACATCGACAAGGTCGCCCCGCTTTTGGCCGGAAGCGAGATCCGCACCCCCGATGGGGAGCAGGGCTTCGCGCTCGACGTGTTCGACAATCGGAATTGGGAGGGCGAGCCGATCGCCCAGGCGACGAGGGACACCAGCCGGCTTACCCTCACCGACGAACCGGCCGCCGGTCACAAGCTGACCGAGTTCTCGGTTCGGGCCCGGGCAACGTACACACCGGGTGTTTCCGGTTCGTTCACCTTCGAGGTCGTGCAGGCAACGCCGAGTCGGGTGTTCGTCGACGGCGAGTTGGTGATCGACGGGATCACGGAGCGACCTCCGACGGGTTCCGCGTTTTTCGGGATGGGATCGGTGCCGATGACCCATTCGATCGAGCTCACCGCCGGATCCGACCACGAGCTGGTGGTGGAGACGACCACAGCCGACGAGAGTCTGCTGGCCGGTCTCGATCTTCGGGTCCGAGCTCCGCGGCCCGACGATCCGCTGGGTGAGGCGGTGGCCGTGGCCGCCGCCGCCGACGTTGCCATCGTCGTCGTCGGTACCAACGACGATTGGGAGACCGAAGGGGAGGATCGGACGTTCCTCGGTCTGCCCGGCCGTCAGGATGCGCTGGTGTCGGCCATCGTCGCCGCCAATCCTCGCACCGTCGTCGTCGTCAACACCGGAGCCCCGGTGACCATGCCGTGGGCTCACTCGGTGCCGGCGATCCTCCAGTCGTGGCTTGGGGGTCAGGAGATGGCCGATGCGCTGGTCGACGTTCTGACCGGCGCTGCCGATCCCGGCGGCCGTCTCCCCACCACGCTTCCGGTCTGCCTCGAACACACCCCGAGCTACGGTCATTTTCCGGGCGACAACGGGCAGGTCGCCTATGCCGAGAGCATTTTCGTGGGGTACCGGTGGTACGACAGCCGTCGCCTGCCGACCCTGTTCCCGTTCGGTCACGGTCTCTCCTACGCCGCCTTCGAGGTTGGTGAGCCGGCTGTTGTGGTCGACAGCGCATCGGCCTCCGGCGAGGTCGACATCACGATCGAGGTTCCGATCTCCAACACCAGCGATCGGCGGGGGAGTCACGTGGTGCAGTGTTACGTCCGACCCCATCAGTCTCAAATCGTTCGGCCCGACAAGGAGCTGAAGGCGTTCGCCAAGGTCACCCTCGACGCAGGCTCCTCCACGACGGTGGTCTTGACGCTCGACGAGCGCAGCCTCGCCTATTGGGATCCTGCTCAGCCCGAGTGGCCGGACCTTCGGGCCGCCACCGCGGTGACGTTGCCGCATCTGCAGGGCCAGGAACGGCGGACCGAACCGGGGTGGACGGTGGATCCGGGTCGCTATGACATCGTCGTGGCGAACAGCGCCACCGATCCGGTCGCGTCGGTGACCGTCGACATCGCCGACTGAATCCCCAGCGCGGTCGGTCCCCCCATGCGGTTCTCCACGGATCCGCCGGGTGGTTCTCCAC
>JAOUGG010000962.1 GCA_029857855.1 Acidimicrobiia bacterium
TCGTCCATACAGTGCTCGCGGCGGGCGGCCAGCGTCCGTCGGTAGAGCTCCAGCGTCGAGGAGGCGACGCCGGTCTGGGCCTCCATCGAGTATCCGGCGAAGTCGCGCGGCTGGGGTAGCCAACCAGCCACCTCGCTGAACCCGAACGATGGGCCGTCCATCGTCCACGGGATGGGAACCCGGCAGCCGTCACGGCCGCGCTGGGTGTGGCCGGACCGTTCCCACACCGGGTCGTCGAGCACCTCCTCCGGAAGATCCCAGACCTCGGGGAGCCCGAGCTCCTCACCCTGATAGACGTAGGCGGAGCCCGGTAGCGAGAGGATCACCAGCGCGGCGGCCCGAGCACGACGCAGCCCGAGTTCCGGATCGAGGGCCTCGAAGGGGCCTTCGACCGGCCAGGTTCGCCAGTTGGTTCCGTGGGCCAGCCCGTAGCGCGTCGACTCCCGCATCACGTCGTGGTTCGACAGTACCCACGTCGGGGTCGATCCGACGGCAGCCGCCTTGTCGATCGACTCGGCGATGATCGACGCCATCTCGTCGCGGTCCCACCCGGCCAGCAACAGATCGAAGTTGAAGACCTGGTGGTACTCGTCGGGCCGCAGGTAGAGCGGATAGGTTTCCGGCGACACCCAGGCCTCGGCCACCATCATCCGGTCACCGTCGTAGGTGTCGAGGAGAGCCCGCCAGCGGCGGATGATGGGATGCACGTCGTCGCGGTCCCAGTGGGGATGGTTGGCGACCCGGTTGCTCGACATGACCTCCAGGGCCTCGGTGGCGATATCGGGATAGGTCATGTCCTTCGTCAGGCTGTTGGCCACGTCGACCCGAAAGCCGTCGACGCCGCGATCGAGCCAGAACCGGAGCACGGCGTCGTACTCGGCGACCACGTCGGGATTCTCCCAGTTGACGTCGGGCTGCTCGGGCGCGAACAAGTGGAGGTACCACTCGCCGTCGTCGAGCCGGTGCCAGGCCGGCCCGCCGAACACGCTCAACCAGTTGTTGGGTGGCTCGCTCCCGTCGGCACCCTTTCCCGGGCGAACGTGGTAGCGGTCGCGGACGGGGTCGCCCGGCTCGGCGTTGATGGCCTCGACGAACCAGGCGTGCTGGTCGGAGGTGTGGTTCGGCACGATGTCGGCGATGACCTTGATGCCGTGGTCGTGGGCTTCGGCGATGAGGGCGATGGCCTCCTCGACCGTGCCGAATCGGGGGTCGATCCGACGGTAGTCGGCCACGTCGTACCCGCCGTCGGCCAGCGGGGACAGATACCACGGGTTGAACCAGACTGCGTCGACGCCCAGGTCGCGGAGGTAGCCGAGTTTCGATCGGATGCCGGCGATGTCACCGGTGCCGTCGCCGTTTCCGTCGGCGAACGATCGGGGATAGATCTGATAGACGACGGCTCGCCGCCACCAGGGAATGTCCGACGGGGTCTTCTCGTGCTCCGACATCTGGGGAATGCTAGCGACGCATTAACACCCTATGCGTCCTCGATCGGTTCGAAGGCTAGGAAGGGCGCGGGGATCCAGCCGGGAACCTGATCGGGAAGATCGACGAGGTAGTAGTCGAGCACCGGGTTGGGCTGGAACATGAGCACCGTGACCTCGGCTCCGTGCGGTCCGGAGGCGGCGATGTCCAACCGTAGGTGACTGTCGTAGAGCAGAACCTCGTTCTGAATGAGTTCGCCCTCATAGATGCCGTTCAGCCATGCCGTTTCCTGGCCGGACCATTGCACAGGGATGCCGCACCGGGTCGGGTCGGGGTTGTCGGCGAACGGCAGGTCGGGCACGTCCGCGCTTCGGCCGGCGGGAACCTCACCGTCGGCCGGAGCCTCAGAGGCGCCGTGTTCGATCGTCGCGGTGGTCGGATCGGCGTCGAGGCGCCCGATGAGCACAAAGGCGATTGCCACGCCAACGCCGGCTGCGGCCGCAAGCATCAGACGAAGGAGGCGTGAGTCCACGGACATGGTGTGGGAACCGATCGGCAGCCGATCTCATTCCAGGACCGCATGCCAAGGTGGCAGGACACGGGCACGACCCCCCGGCGGTTCGAG
>JAOUGG010000963.1 GCA_029857855.1 Acidimicrobiia bacterium
GCGTCTTCTCCGAGGGTTTCCACAGAACCGGGTCGCCGCAGACCAGCGCCAGAGCGGCATTCCAGCACCACGGCGCAACCGGAAAGTTGAAGGCGGTGATGATCCCGCACACGCCCATCGGGTGCCAGGTCTCCCGCATGTGATGGCCCGGACGCTCCGAGGCGATGGTCAGACCGTAGAGCTGACGGGAGACCCCGACGGCGAAGTCGCAGATGTCGATCATCTCCTGGACCTCACCGAGGCCCTCCTGGAGGATCTTGCCGCATTCGAGCGACACAAGGCTGCCGAGCTCGTGTTTCGACGCACGGAGCTCGTCGCCGATCAGTCGCACCAGCTCTCCCCGGCGCGGCGCCGGGACGGCCCGCCACGCCGTGAACGCCTCGGTTGCCGCCGCAACCATGGCGTCGGCGTCGGCGGCGGTGTGGGTGGCGAGGGTGGCGAGCACCGAGCCGTCGATCGGGGTTCGGACCGGGAGCCCGTCGGTGGCGCCGACGCCCGCCGTCAGCACCTCCGTGGTCATACCCGCGGCCTCGAGAACCGAGGCGGCGTCGGGAGCGGCATGATTCGTGGACGAAGCAGTCATGATTCAGATGTTACACGAACACCCCATTGAATGTAATATCTGATTCATGACCCGATCGGCGGCCCACTCCACCACGCAGAACCTCAGCGATCGGATCGCGTCGGCCGGGTCGTCGCTCACCCCGACCGAGCGCCGGCTGGCCCGGCTCGCACTCGACGACCCGACGGCGATCGCCTTCGGTACCGTGGCGGACCTGGCCCGGGAGGCCGGTACCAGCGGACCCAGCGTCGTCCGGTTCGCGGCCAAACTCGACTTCGACGGCTACGGCGGACTCCAGGACCACGTGCGGGCCTCACTCACGGAACAGTTGCGAAGGCCGACCGACCGGATCCGGCTGGGCACCGGTTCCAAATCGAGCGGTCAGCGGTCTCCCAGCACCGGCCGATCGACGGATCTGGTCGACCAGGTGAGTCGCGCCGTCCAGGCACTCGACGACGACACCCTGGCCGAGATCGCCACCGGTATCGCCCGGGCGCCGGGCACGGTCTGGGTACTATGCGCCGAGACGTCGGCCACGCCCGGCACGCTGCTGGCCGGCAATCTGCGACTGCTCCGACCCGGCGTCCGCCGGCTCGACGGCCCCCCGCCGGCGATGGCTTCCCAACTGGCCGAGACCGGATCCGACGACGTCGCCGTGGTCATCGACTTCCCCCGCTATGAGTCGATGGTCGTCGCCGCGGCCACCGAACTGGCCGCCGCCGGCGTTACCCTCGTCGCCATCACCGACGGCCCCCTCTCCCCGCTCGCCTCACTGGCCGACACCTGGCTGGGGGTCGACGTCGAGGCCGTCGGACCGTTCGACAGCGTGCTGCCCGTGGTGGCCGTCGTGGAGCTCCTGATCGCCGAGGTCGCACGCCTGCTTCGGGATCAGGCCACGGAGCGGCTGGATCGAATCGAGCGGCTATGGGCCGACGGTCGGGTGTTCGATCAGACCGCCGGGTCGGGGGCGACACCGTGAGCGATCTGCCATCCGACCTCGACCGCCTCGAGCTGGCACTCCTCCACGCCGTGGCCGAGCTGCGACCCGGGGCGTCGCCTCCCGTTCCGGCTGCGGGCCATGGCGGCCCGTCACCCGTCGACGGCGCCGTCGCCGCCGAGCTGTTCGAGGCCCAGGTCGATTCGAGGATCGTCGACCACACGGCCCGCTGGCTCCGGGCTGAACACGGGCTCGGCTACTACACGATCGGTTCGGCCGGGCACGAGTCGAACGGGGCCGTGGCGCTGGCCCTCCGTCCCACCGATCCGGCACTGCTCCACTACCGGTCGGGGGGCTTCTACTTCGCCCGGTCCACCCAGGTCCCCGATCAGAATCCGGTGGACGACACCCTGCGGGGGATGCTGGCCCGCACCACCGATCAGATCTCCGGTGGGCGCCACAAGGTTTGGGGCGCCACCTCGCTCAACATCATCCCCCAGACATCCACGATCGCCTCCCACCTCCCCAGGGCGGTCGGGCTGGCGGTCGA
>JAOUGG010000964.1 GCA_029857855.1 Acidimicrobiia bacterium
GGCCGATCTGGCCGGCGACTCACGGTCCTTCGGCTCGGACCAGGGGCTCGAGGAGTCGCTCGGGATCGGCGTGGATGGCGGCGCGGGAGCCCAGCTCGACGAGCAGCGGGGGTCCAGGGCCCGGACAACGGGAGAGTTGACCGAAGAATCGGGCCCCGGAGGCCCCGTGACCAACGCATCGGGACGATCGAGCGGCCCTTCGAACGGCTCGTCGAAGAGCCCGTCGGCTGGACCCGACCTCGACCTCGGCCATCGAGCAGGCAAGGATCCGTTCGGGTCCACCGCTCCGGCCCCGGCGGCGCCTCCTGATGGGGCCGGCGGGACCGCGGTCACCGACTCGACCGCCGACCGGGACTCCCGGACCTCCTCGACAAGCCGGGTTGTCGCCAATGACGCCGCCATGGCCGACGAGGTGCCGGCCCCCACCACCTCCACCTCACCGTCCATCTCCTCGCACGGCAGTGAACCGCCGACGAACGCGTCCGCAGTGACGGTGGACTCGGGTGCCGAGCAGGAGGACACCGTCGCTGGGGGCCCGGGATCGCTGCCGTCGGGATCGACGTCGCTGCCCGAGCCCGCGGCGCCACCGTCGCAGGTCACCCTGCCTCCGTCCGTCACGCCGCCTCCGGTCGTCACCCCGCCGAAGTCGCCGCCGTCGACCAACGGCCCTCCTGTCACCACGCCCGCCCGCCCGCCCGTTGCCGCCACACCACCGACGACCCGGAAGCCGGTGCCGGCCGACACCCGCCCGTCGCCGGGCGGTGGGCGGAATCGGGCTCGGGGCCGCAGCGGAGACACCTCCTCGAACTCCTCGAACGGGCGAGCCGGCGGCCGTAAGCGCTAACGGTCCCCTAAAATGGGTGGTGTGCACAGCACCCACGACAGGCAACACACCACGGTGACCTCGGCCGCGAACGGGCGGGAAACGATCCATTTGACCAAACACCATGGTCTCGGGAACGATTTTCTCGTTGCACTCGAACCGGTGCGCGATCTGACCTCCGCCGATGCCAAGCAGTGGTGTGACCGCCGAACCGGCATCGGGGCCGACGGTCTCATCCAGGCCCGCCGTCTTGCTCCCGACGCCGACGGCCACTGGACGATGATCCTGTGGAACGCCGATGGCAGCCGAGCCGAGATCAGCGGAAACGGCATTCGCTGTCTCGGCCAGGCGGTCGGTCGGCTGACGTCTGTCGACGACGAATCCACCATCGTCGTCGCCTCCGACGCCGGCGATCGGCGGCTGACGCTCCATCCTCAACCGGGAGACACCTGGCTGGTCCGAGCCGGCATGGGCGCCGCCACCGACGGACCCCGAACGAGCGCGGCGTGGACCGAAGCGGGAGTCGACGTGACCGCCCAACAGGGTGTCGATATCGGAAACCCGCACCTGGTCGCCGTGGTCGACGAGGATGCGGCGTTCACCGGTGCCGACATGGCTCGGATCGGTCCGATCATCGAGGCCGGCTACCCCGGGGGCATCAACGTCCACCTGATCCGCATCGTCGATCCTGACCGGATCGACCTGAAGGTGTGGGAACGCGGCGTCGGCGTCACCCAGGCCTGCGGGAGCGGCGCATGCGCCGCGGCGTGGGCCGTCCACCGGATGGGCCTCGTCAGCCCCGAAATCATCGTGACCATGCCCGGCGGCTCGGCTACCGTTGAACTCACCGGATCCGAGGTCTTCCTCACCGGACCGGCCACCTACATCGGGAGCATCGTTCTTGGGTAACCAATCGGCAAACGGCGGCGACACCTCGGCCAACGACCGGTCCGGCGCCTCGGCTTCGAACGGCGACGTGGTCGACGGCGGGGCGACTATCGATTTCGACGACTTCGCCGACGGCGACTCGGACTTCTTCGAGTTCGACGGCGAACCCAGTACCTGGCTCGACGGAGGCGTCGGGAGTGACCACCGTGGCGCCTTCGGCGAGTACGGGTCGGCAGTCGACGCCCCGGTGCGCCAGGGATTCCTCGACCGCGCCTTCCGGGAACGGATCGTGTTGGTCGGTGTCACCGTCGCCGGCCGTACCGCGGCGGAGACCGAC
>JAOUGG010000965.1 GCA_029857855.1 Acidimicrobiia bacterium
CCGACCGGTGTCGAAATGGCGGGTGTGGGTCACCCAGGACCCGTCGTCGAAGAGATGGAGTTGATAGCCCGGCGGATCGCAGACCACCTGGGGTCGGGCGTGAGGGGCGAGATTCAGTTCGACCTGGTGAATCGTGCTGAGCCCGGTGCTGCACAGTACGCCGCCGACCGTTGTCGTGATCGACCGGTGTAGGTGACCGCAGAAGATGCGGGTGACGTGCGAGTGCGATCCGACGATCTCGGCGAACCGGGCCCGGTTGTCGAGACCGGTCTCGTCCATCCAGCCGATTCCGGTGCGAAACGGCGGATGGTGCATGGCGATGGCCGTCGGCCGGCCGGCGGTTGCGGTCAGCGCGTCATCGAGCCACAGGGCCCGGGTCTCGTCGAAGTCGCCGCCGTGGTCGACCTCGCCGTCGGTGTCGATCTGGTCGCCGGCCAGGGTGTCGAGTCCGATCAGCGTCATCGGTCCGGAGTCGACGACCCAACTCATGTTGTCCTCGGCCGCCCACGGCATGGCGAAGGCCGCACGGAGAGACGACCGCAGGTCGTGATTGCCGGGAACGACGAGCACCGGCATGGGCAGAGGTGACAGCAGGTCGGCGACGATCGTCATCTCCTCGGCGGTTCCGAGATCGGTGAGGTCGCCGGTCAACAGCACGGCGTCGGGCTGTACCGTCTCGGCCATCAGCCGCTCGACCGCAAGTCGCAGACGATCGTTGTTGTCGACGTAGAGCTCTCCGGTGTGGCCTGATCCAACGACATGGGTGTCGCTCACCTGCGCCAGGAGGAGGCTCATCGGCGATCAGCCTCCCTCGGTGGCGCCGGTGTTGTCGCCGTTGTCGGCGTCGCCCGCTGCACCAACGACGTTGAGGTTGATCACGAGGTTGCCGTCGGCGTCGATCGAGGTTCCGTACTGCTGTAGGCCTTCACCATCGGCAGGGTATTCCGTGCCGTCACAGCTGTCGACGAACAATGCGCTGTCGGCCTGCCATTGCACGAAACAGTTGCGGGGGGCCGTCAGTTCGCGGGCGGCGAACGCCACCCAGCCTTCGTCGGGGGAGTCGCCGAGGTGGTTGATCACGATGTCGCGGTCGCCACCGGAGGCATCGGGCAACAGCAACGGTTCGTCATCGGCAATGGCGGCCGCCAGGTCGGCGGCGTTGCCGGCCTGGAAAACCGGTTCGCCCAGCTGGATCGGGACCTCGGCGCCGTTGTCGCCCAGCGCCCCCAACCGCGTGATGAGAAAGACGAGCGTTAAGAAGGCGCCGATTCCGCCGAGGGCGATGAGGACGGCCTGGCGGGCTCCGGTTTGTGATCCTTGGGCAACGGGCATGAAACCATCAAAGGGGGTCAGGGCCACGTGGGGCCGCCGATTTCGACCGGCGGTCCGACACGGGGCCGCGGCGGTCGTTCCACCCCACTAGTATCGCAGCAGTATCAGCCAATGGCGTCCGTCGTTGCCCTCTGTCACTCCGTTTCCCTTCGTCGTCGAGCCGGATCGGGTGGCGGTCCAGCGCCACCAAGGACCCGACACGGGAGACTCACGTGGATCTACTCGAATATCAAGGCAAGCAGTTCTTCGCCAAATACGGCATACCGGTTTCGGCCGGCGAGGCCACTGGCGACGTCGACGACGCCGTCGCCATCGCCGATCGCATCGGCTACCCGGTGGTGGTGAAGGCTCAGGTCCACACCGGAGGCCGCGGCAAGGCCGGCGGGGTCAAGCTGGCCGAAAACGCCGAGGAGTGCCGCACCCACGCCTCCAACATTCTCGGCCTCGACATCAAGGGTCACATCGTCAAGATCATCTGGATCGAAAAAGCCTCGGACATCGCCGAGGAGTACTACGCCAGCTTCACCCTCGACCGTTCGGCCAAGAAACATCTCGGCATGCTGTCGGCCGAGGGCGGTGTGGAGATCGAATCGGTGGCGGAGTCGAACCCCGACGCCATCGCCAAAATATGGGTTGATCCCACCGAGGGTCTGACCGAAGAGGCGTGCCGGGCCTGGGTCGCCGCCGCCAACCTGAACCCCGCCGCCACCGAGG
>JAOUGG010000966.1 GCA_029857855.1 Acidimicrobiia bacterium
GCGCCGACAATGGTCGAGATGAGGCTGGCGATCGGGTGCAACGACAGCCGGTCGCTGGCCAGTCTGGTCGACATCACCATCTGCACAAGGTTCTGCGCCACCAGGATCACGACAAGCAGCACGAGGGCTTGGGTGGTGCTTCCCGACCCGAGGGCGACCAGACAGGCGAATGTGGCCGAGAGGATCGCTCCGAGATACGGGATGTACGAAGTGAGGAACGTCACCAGTCCGACCGTGACGGCCAGGGGGAGGCCGAGGACAAGCATCGTGGCGCCGATCAACAGCGCCGTCGCCACGCTGGACAAGGTCAACACGGCGAAGCCCTGCCGGATGACCGAGGTGGCGTCATCCACGATGCGTTCGCCAACGTCGGCCGCGACCCCGAGGTGCCCACCCACCCACCGTCGAAGCGTGGTCCAATCAGCCAGGATGTAATACAACAGGAAGATGCCGACGAAGCCTCCGACCGCGAACGAGATGGCGCTGGAAAATGCAGACGTGAACCACGATGCGAGCCCCGGTATGAGGTCGAGACCGAATTGCCTCGCCTGCTCGACGCGGGCGTCAGCGACACCAATGTCGATGTCGAGACCTTCGAGCCACGAGTCGATGTTCTCGATGCCGGCGATGAGGAAGCGGCTGATCTCGTCGCCCTCATCGATTACCCCGTTCACCGTGAGCACGATCGAGCCTGCGATCGCGGCCACAATGCCCAACATCACGACGAGGGCTCCGATGCCGCGTGGCACCCCCCGTTTCTCCAGGGCGTCGACGACAGGGGTGGCGAGCATCCCGATCACGGTGGCGATCACGAGCGGAACGATGAGCCCGGACAACGCAGCCAGCGCTGAATAGCCGATCGCCGCGACCGCCAATATGCCGATCAACATCCAACTGGCGCGGCCCCACCGGTCCAGCGTGGAGCGACTCGTCGGTATCGGAGAATCTGACCGCCAGTCAGTCATTGCCACCGCGGGCCACCAACGGACGTGTTGTCGACGATGGGATGTTCGACGAGCAACGTCTGATCACCGGATCTCGAGCTGTCTTCTCGCCGTCAATACTCAGGGGCGCCCATGGCTCCTGGCGTGAGCGCTCCCGGTCGGGTTGAATCGCCGCCAGGCGAAGCTCACGATGATGGCGCCGACGATCGAGCCGATGATTCCGCTGGGACGCAACGAGAGACCATCCCCTGCCAGAAGACTGGTCAGCAAGCCTCCCAGGAATGACCCGACGAGCCCGGCCACCAGTGCCATTCCCCAGTCGATGGGCTGGCCGTCGCGACCCAACAACGCCTGGGCGATGGCGCCGATTATCATCCCGAACAGCAGTATTCCGATTATCAGCACACGAACACCTTAACGGCATCGTCTGCTTCTTCGACAGTTCCGGATCGGGCGGGATCTGCTGTGGACCCCGGCTCGTTGTCCTGGCGCAATGTGGTCGGGCTGGAGATCTCGGGTGCGGCGTTCGACCACTCGGTCAACCAGCTCCCGATTCCTCGTCAAGCTGGGCTCGGAGAGACGCTGGAATCTCCGCTCGAATCAGCTTGTCTCGGTGGATCTCCAGGCGGTCGGTCACCGACTCGACGTCGCTCAGTGACGCAACGGTCAGTGCGAGCACGGCGGTTCCAGGGGTCATGCTCCTTCCCACGGTGTCCAGGAGTTCATCCAGGTGTTCGCTCCCGAGAGCCTTCTTCCCCGCCACGCCCGCCCCGGCAGCGGCACCGAGTACCGGCAACCCGACCAGAGCTCCCGCGATGGCGCCGAGCACCCCTCCCAAGACGGCCTTCTTACCCAAACCAGAGCGATCGACAGGTTTGACCGAGACAGAACCGTCCTCACGTCGGGTGGCGATCGCGGCCTGGTCGAGCCGGAGGAAACCTTCGGCTTCGAGAGTGCTGATCGTTCCCATCGCCTGCTCGGCATCGGTGCTTGACTCGAAGTGGAGGATAACGATTTCACTGTCCATCATCGACTCCAAGGCTCGTGGAAACGCAACCAACAATGCCACACTCTCCAGGCCGATGCCACCCCGTCCTCGAG
>JAOUGG010000308.1 GCA_029857855.1 Acidimicrobiia bacterium
AAGTCACCGACGTTCACGCCCGAGGTTTCGATCGCCCACGAATCAGCAGCCACCGAACCAGCCGATACCCCGGGCCGTCGCCTGCCCCGAATCGGCGGCCTCATCGCCGCCGCCGGTGGCGTGGTGATGATCTCCGGCGCTATCACACAGGAGGCCTTCGGCGGCCCGCTGTTCGAGGCGCTGGAAGCCGGCGATACGACGTCGGGCACCAGCGCCCTCGTCGAAGCGGCCGCCCACGGCACAGCCCACACCGTTGGGATCGCCCTGTGGATCGTCGGCATCCTGTCGATGACGGCCGGCGGATCACTGCTGGTATCCGAACGTCGTTCCTTGCCGGCCGCAGTGGCCCGCTGGGCGCTGACGGCCGCCGCGGGCGCCGCCGTCGTGTTCTTCAGCCTCATGATCGGCGTCGTCCACGGTCTGGCACCGGCGGCGCAGGCCGGACAGGACGTCGGCTCGACCCTGCTCACCGTCGGGTTCGGAGCGGCGGTGGCCGACTGGATCACCACGACCCTGGTGCTCGGGGTCGGGTTCGTGGCGGTTGCCTTCGACGGTCGTGATCGATGGGCGCCCCGTTGGCTGATCGGGCTCGCCACCGTCACCGCTGTGGTATCCATGGTGTCGATTCTCGTGTTCGCGGTGACGGGCAACTCTGCGATCGGCATGGTTGAGGTGCTTGTCGGACTCATCCTGGTGATCGCCACCGGCGCCATCGCCGCTGTCCGGACTCGGTGATCACATGTCAGGAGGCAGCGTGACATCCCTACGACCCATCCGTCCCGACTTCGAAGTTCCGGCGGGAACCTGGGTGAAGGACGCCGCTCACTCCGGCGTGCTCCCCAGCCCGTTCCTGGCGTCGCTCGGGGATCCGTCGGCGGCCGTCTTCGCCGACCTCGCCGAACGGGCGGGGTTGCTGGTGGAGACGGTTCGCACCGGGGTGATCGGCTACGAGACCTATGTTCAGGCCGTTCCGCTCGGTGGCGCCGGGGGAGCGCCGCCGCCACGGGCGCTCGTCTGGCTGCTGTCACGGCTCCATCCGGCGTTCCGACGGCGCACTGCCGCGGCGAGACATGCTCTGGCCACGGATTTCGACGACGCACCCTCCCGCTGGCGTCGTGAATGGGAGCCGGCGCTGCGTCGCCGGTTCGCCGAGCACCTCGCCGTCGACCCCGGGGCACTGGCCGATGACCGGTTGCTGGCCGAGATCGACGAGGTGTTGACCTTGGCGGCGGACGGCGTCGGTATCCACTTCGACCTGTTCCTTCCCTACCTTCTCGGGCTGCACGGCCTGGTCGAGGTCTGCACCGAACTCCTGGGCTGGGATTCCTCGACCACCCTCCGGATGCTGACGGGCTCGTCGCAGGCGTCGGCCGCCCCGGCCGTTGCCATGCGCTCGCTGGCGGAGGCGGCCGTCGACGACGAGGCAGCGGTGGCCGCGCTGGCGGATCGCTCACCGGGCGGCGGTCAGCGACTTCGTGAAGTGTCGCCGAGGATCGCCGACCTGCTCGACCGCTGGCTCGACGACTGGGGGCACCGGTGCATGGACTACGACCCGGCGGCCCCCACCTACGCCGAAAAACCGGAGCTCGTGACCCACCTCCTTCGCCAGTCGATGGCGGCGATCACCGCCGGTGGATGCCGACGCGAGGGTGGCGGGCCCGGCGGTTCCACCGACGCAGGACCCGACCTTGTGGCCGACGCCCGCAGTCTCCTCGCCGGATCGGACCTGGACCGATTCGAGTCGGTGCTGGCCGAGGCTCGTCGGGTCCACCCCCTCCGTGAGGACAACGTCCATCTGACGTCGACGATGCCGGCGGCGCTGCTTCGTCGGTTGGTGGTGGAGGCGGGGAAGCGTCTCGTGGATCGGGGCCGGCTGACGGCGGTCGGCGACGTCTTTCTGGCCGAGAAGCCGGAACTCGAGGCGGCGCTGATGGAACCGACGCTCGATCTCCGCCCGGCCGTCACCCGCCGCCGGGCGGAAATGGCGTGGGTGGAGGAGCATCCCGGACCGGACTCCTACGGTCCACCCGAAGGCGAGCCGCCGGATCTCACGGCACTACCCGAGCCGTTGCGGCGGGTCAACGCCGCACTGATATGGGCCATGGATCTCGAGTTCGCTCCGGCCGGCGGCGGCGGTGGGGATGGCGGCGTGGTGACCGGCATCGGTGTCAGTCCCGGTCGAGCCGTCGGCCGGGTGCGCCTCATCCGCACCGAGGAGGACTTCTTCGACATGGTCGAAGGTGAGGTCGTCGTCTGCCGGGTTGCCACCACGGCGTGGAGTCCGCTGCTCGGCATTGCCGGTGCGATCGTGTGTGACACCGGGGGAGCGTTGAGCCATACCGCCGTCATCGCCCGTGAGTTAGGTGTGCCCGCCGTGCTCGGAACCGGCAACGCCACAACGTCCCTCGTCGACGGCGCCGAGGTGGTGGTCGACGGACACGCCGGTGTCGTTGAGCGGCTGTCGCCGTGAGGTTGGGGGTTGCGGGTTCAGTCGCACTGCGGCTCAGCCACACTGCGGCGCGAGTTCGACCGTGCCGAGCCACCGGTCGATGAGCGCGTACAGTGCCGGATCGACGGCCTCCAGTTCGGCCCGGGTGTCGATCGGGCCGTGGACGCCGTCGGCCGGGTCGGCGGTGAGGTTGCGGCCGAAGTAGCTCTGGACGCCCTCGGCCCAGTACTCGTGATGGTTGGTGGCTGCGTAGGTGCCGGCCCACGTACCGTTGACGAAGGCCTGCTCGTACGCAGCGAGGAGCTCAGCGTCGAAGTCGGGATCGAGGACGATGTACCCGAATTCGTGCAGGACGTGGGAGAACTCGTGGAGCAGGATGTCCTCGCCGAGGTACCGGTCGTCGGGCAGGCACAGGACGTTCTCCTCACCGGCCGAAACGAGCGGTCGTTCGAACGTTGCGCCCAGGCCGCGGGCCCGGGTGTCCCAGTCGGTCTCGGGGAACGCCTCGTTGAGATCCCGGTACTCGGGCATCTCGGTGGTGCGCTGGTCCCGCCCGATGATGCCGAGCCGTATGCCGGACCCGGCCAGGGTGGCGGCCAACCGATCGTCGGCGGCGAGGATCCGGCCGACGGTGTCGGCGGCCCGAACGATCGCCTCGGGATCGACCTCCTCGTTGGCGACGACGCGGAAGCCCTCGATCGCACAGCCCTGGGTGTAGAACGGGTCGAGCCCGGCCGACGGCGGAACGGGCTCGACCACGCAACCGCCGGTCGGCTCCCGGCCGCCGTTCCCATCGCCTCCGTCGCCCTCTGCCACCCCCTCGGTGGTGGTCCCGTCGGCGGCGCTCGATGTGGCGCCCTCGACGTCGAGGACCGTCGTCTCGTCGCCCGGCGATGGCGGGTTCGTGGTTCCATCGCCGTCCGTCGTCGAGGTCTGGGCGTCGGCCTGGACCTCCGATCCGTCGTCGCCCGACGGCGAGCATGCCGACAGTACTGTCGTCAACGTGAACGCGAGTGCAGCCAGGCTCACCCGTTGCCACCGGGTCGATGTCATGTGTCGGCGACCCTGTCCGTGTCCTCGGCCAGCTGACGAAGCCCGGCGGCCAGCGGTCGGGTCAGGCAGTCGGGAGGCATCCGCCAGCGCCAGTTGATGTCCTCGGTCGACGGTGTGTTCATCCTGGCCTTGCTGCCGAGGGCCAGCAGATCCTGCAGGGGGATGACGGCGACCGCCGCCCTCGTCCGCAGCACGACGCCGATCAGCCAGCGAACCGCCCGGCCGGTCCGCACCCGGGCCGGCATCCGGGTTTGGGTCCGCACACTCGACCGGCGCCGTCGCGACAGGTCGTCCCACCAACCGGCCAGCGTGTCGTTGTCGTGGGTGCCGGTGTAGACGATGACACGTTCGCCGATCTGATCCGGGTGGTGGACACTGGGCTCGTCGGGGTCAGACGGCGGATCGAAGCCGAACTGGATCACCCGCATACCATCGAGGTCGTTGTCGTCCCGCAGTTTGATCACGTCGTCGTCGAGGTCGCCCAGGTCCTCGGCCACGATCGGGAGGTCGGGGAACGCGATCGTGAGCGCATCGATGAAGGCCTGACCGGGACCGGCCACCCATTGACCGCCGATGGCGGTGTCGGCGTCGGCTGGAACCGACCAGTAGGCCGACAGCGCCCGAAAGTGATCGATGCGCACGATATCGACCTGCTCGAGGGTTCGTCGCAAACGGTCGATCCACCAGGAGAAACCGTCGGCCTCCATCGCATGCCACCGGTACAGCGGGTTCTTCCACAGCTGACCCGTCTCGCTGAAGTAGTCGGGCGGGACGCCGGCCTGGGTGAGCTGCCGTCCGTCGCCGTCGAGCTGGAACAGTTCCTGGTTGGCCCAGACGTCGACCGAGTCGGGGGAGACGTAGATCGGGATGTCGCCGAGCACGGTGATCCCGTTGGTGTTGGCCCGATGCCGGACGGCCCGCCACTGGCGATCGAAGAAGTACTGCAGGGCCTGCTCCCGCCGGATCTCGCCGGCCAGTTCCCCGGCCGAGGCGGCGAGAGCGTCGGGGTGACGGCGACGCAGCGGTTCGTCCCATTCCCACCAGGGTGTGTCGGCCGCCTCGGATGTCGCCTGCTTCAGGGCGAAGAAGTGGCAGGCGTCGTGTAGCCAGGGGCAGGAGGCGACGAACCGATCGTGGTCCGCCTGCCACCGATGGCCGTCGTCGGCCAGGAACCGATCGGCGGCCGCGACCAGGAGCGGCCGCTTCCACGCTCGCATGGCCTCGAAATCGACGGGCGCTCCGCCGGCGGCATCCGGCAGATCGAGTTCGCCCTCGTCGAGCAACCCGGCCGCGG
>JAOUGG010000967.1 GCA_029857855.1 Acidimicrobiia bacterium
ACTCCGGCGAGATCCGGCGTCCTGTCGAGCCGGGTGACGGCCGCGGCCAACATCGCTCCGGCGTACCACACGTCGTCGTCGGGGAAGGTGACATAGCGCCCCCGGGCGAGAGACAGACCGAGATTTCGGCCCAACGACAGCCCGGTTCCCGAACGCACATGACGCCACGGGACCGGAAGGTCGGCATCCTCCAGGATCCGTCTGGTTTCGTCGTCGCCGCTCTGATCGACCACGACCAGCTCGACGTGGAGCCCGCTCGTCATCTCCCTGCCGATCGACTGGACCATCCGCCGGAAGTCGGCCGGGCGACCGATCGTGCTCACGATCAGGGAGAGGTCGGGGGAGGTGGCCGAAAGCGTTGTGCACGGCTCGATCCGAGCCTGTCCCGCCGGAATCCGGTGTTCGGTGTCGTACCGGGATCGCCGCCGGGATCCCAGCCATCCCGGCCTGATACCCGGCCGGAGTCGGGGACCGATCGACAGGCCCGTCGTCACCCAAGCCGTCGCCGACCACAGTGCGACGAGTCCGGCGGTTGCGAACGACCCGGCGACGGCGAGTCCGAGCCCGCCCCCCAGCAGCGCCGCCAGCCCCGAACCGGCCCACGAGACCACCAACCATCCGAGGGCCAGCGCCGCTCCCAGCCGGTGACGGTCGGTCAACCAGAGCACCGCCGATGCACCGGCCAGGGCGGTGGCGACGAGGTCACCGGCCAACAGCAGCACCGTGGAGGTGAGTATCGGGAAGTCCGCAGTGCTGTCGGCGATCGTCGGCGTTGTCATGCCGACGGCCAGGGCGACGGGAACGGCGAGTGCAATGGCGGCCGGCAGCGAGAGGCGAGCCACCGACCGGAGGAGCAAACCGGCATCCGGCAGCGACCGGTGGCGGACGAGGCGAGCCAGTCTCGGGGCGACGGCCACCGTGGCCAACATAGCCGGCAGCGAGATCAGGGCCGAGAGAACCGCAGCGGTCCCGAACCGGGCGCCGGCGCTGCCCGGCAACAGCAGCAAACCGAGCCACACATCCCCGGTCACCGCCAGGGCGCCGGCGATCTCGGCGGCCAGAACTGTTGCCCGACGGGACCGGCCGTCGTCGTCGCCGCCCAGGCCGGTTTCCCGACCGAGCAGCCATCCCCGGGCCGCCGTCGCAACGACCAGGGCGAAGGCGACAAGCGCCACGACGGCTTCGACGCCGACTGTCCCCGCACGCCGGGCGGCGATTGCGACCAATGCCGACGTGGCGGCGACAACAGCCATGGATGCGATGGTCGACAGGGCGACCATCTTGCCCAACTGCGGCTCGGAGGTTGGGCCGGCGGCCACCCCAGCCGTTCCCGTTTCATCAACCGCCGGCGGATGATCACGGGTCAGTCCGCCGTCCGATGCCGGGATGTCGGCGGGTGGACGATCGAGGAGACCGTTGATCGCTCCACGCCCCCACGCCCGGTGGGCGCGGCCGATGTCGGTCCGGCCCCGCATCGCCCAGATCAGGCTGCCGAGGAATCGACGCAGCAGGAGATAGGCGAGCACCGGCCGGGAGAATCCGTGGCTTCGCCACATGTGTCCCTGCCCGCACCCGTAGGCCAACGCCTTGCTCTCCGCCTCGGAGCCGCCGTCGCGGCGACTGTCACGATGGTGTACTGCGAGGCTCGGCTCGTACCAGACGGCTCGCCCGCCGGCGATGATCCGGAGGAGGAAGTCGGCATCCTCGCAGGACCCCAGCCAACCACCGGCGCCCGGACCCATGGCCTCGTCGAATCCACCTGAAGCCTGGGCCACGGGGGTTCGGAACACCATCGTCGAGCCGATCGAGGTTCGATGATGATTGTGTTGGTTTACCCGTCGCCCCGTTGAGGCCCAGCGAAGCATGCTGGGTCGACCGCGGGAATCCTGGAGTTGCGCGCACAGACCGTCGTGTTCGGGGTGCCGGTCGAGATGCCCGACGACGCCGGCCAGCGTCGAACCCGGCAGCCAGGCGTCGTCATCGGGGAACATGACGTAGCGGCCGGTCGCCAGGGACAACCCGGCATTTCTTCCGGCCGACAC
>JAOUGG010000162.1 GCA_029857855.1 Acidimicrobiia bacterium
CGGGTACAAGGCGATCGAATCCGCCGTGGCGGTTGCCGTCGCCGCATCCGGTGTTGGAGCGGGGAAGGACGGTTCGTGATGAGCGTCGGGGCCACCCCTTTCCGCGTCGACGGCCACGGCAAGGTCTCCGGTGAGGCGCAGTATCCGGCCGACCGGATTCCCGCCGACGCCCTGTGGGCCAAGGTCGTCTTCACCGACCAGCCCCACGCCCGTCTGCTGTCGCTCGACGTGTCGGCCGCTCGGGCCACCGACGGTGTGGTCATGGTGCTGACCGGCGCCGACGTCCCGGTCAACGAGTACGGGCTGACCCTGTTCGACCAACCGGTGATGATCTCGATCGAGCACACCGGCGCGTCGGATGTTCCCTGCGACGTGTCCCGCTGGGAGGCCGACCATCTCGCCGTCGTCATCGCGGAAACCGCCGAAGCGGCGGAGAGCGGCGCGGCCGCCATCGAGGTCGAATGGGAGGCGCTGCCGATCCTGTCCGACATCGACGCCGCCCTCGCCCCCGGCGCCCTGCTCATCCACCCCGAAAACGGGGCCGAAACCAACAACTACCACTCCTACCGGATCCGCAAGGGCTCGATGGACGAGGGGTGGGCCCGGGCCGCCGTTGTGGTCGAGATCACCTACGAGGTCCCCCACCAGGAACACGCCTACCTGCAGCCGGAGGCCGCCGTCGCCTACCTCGACGACGAGAACCGGGTCACCGTCGAGGTGGCCGGTCAGTGGGCCCATGAGGACCGGGAGCAGATCGCCCACGCACTGGATTTGGACCTCGACCGGGTCCGGGTCATCTACCCCGCCATCGGCGGCGCGTTCGGTGGGCGGGAGGACATGTCGCTCCAGATCGTCATGGCGCTGGCCGCCTGGCGCCTGGCGCAGGAGGGCGAGACCCGGCCCGTCGCCACGGTGTGGTCGCGGGAGGAGTCGATCGTCGGCCACCACAAACGGCACCGGGGTCGGATCCGAGCCAAATGGGGGGCCGACGCTGAAGGCCGCATCGTCGCCGTAGAGAGCGAGGCCTGGCTCGACGCCGGCGCCTACAACTACACGTCCAACAAGGTGCTGGGCAACCTGCACATCGGTCAGGGTGGCCCCTACGAGGTCCCCAACGCCCGCATCGATTCCCACGCCGTCTACACCAACGCCGTACCCGGCGGCGCCTTTCGGGGCTTCGGCGGGCCGCAGGCGGCCTTTGCCGCCGAATGCCAGATGAACCGCCTGGCCGAGGCCCTGGGAATGGACCCAGTGGAGATCCGGCGCCGCAACACCCTACGCGACGGCTCGGTGTTCATCACCCAATCCCCGATGCCCGAGGGCGTGAGCCTGCCCCAGGTGATCGACCGCTGTGCGGTCGCGAGCGGCTTCGGGTCGGGTCTCGACACCGATCCCCCGGCCGCCGAGCCGTTTTCCCCGTTCGCCTCGCTGCCGCCGTTCGAGTCGGCGCTGCGACGGGGCCGCGGGTTCGCCTGCGCGTTCAAGAACGTTGGGTTCTCCTTCGGTTTTCCCGAGCGCTGTGAGGCCGAGATCGTCCTCCACGGCGATGAGGGTGCGGAGGAGCCGGAACGGGGGGAGCTGTACCACGCGGGAGCCGACGTCGGTCAGGGTTCCCACACCGCGTTCCTGCAGATGGCGGCCGAGGCCACCGGCGTACCACTCGACCGGATGGAGGGCCGGTTCTCCGACACGTCGTCGACCGGCGATTCCGGGTCGGCGTCGGCCTCCCGGTTGACGTTCATGGCCGGCAACTCGATCCTCGGCGCGGCCGAGGAGGCCCAGAAGGCGTGGCGTGACGGCGACCGCCCGGCCCGGGGACAATTTCGATACGTGCCCCCACCGACCGAGGCGCTCGACCCCGAAACCGGCGCTTGCAATCCGAACTTCAGCTACGGCTACGTGGCCCAGGCCATCGAGTTGACCGTCGACGTGGAGACCGGTCACATCGTGGTCGACCGGGTGACCAGCACCCACGACGTCGGCCGGGCCATCAACCCCGCGCTGGTCGTCGGCCAGATCGAGGGGGCGGTGGCCCAGGCCCACGGCTACACACTGAGCGAACGGCTCCGGGTGGCCGACGGTCGGGTGCTCAACCCTCGACTCAGCACCTACCTCATCCCCGGCATCGGCGACATGCCGACGGAGATCAACAGCGTGATACTCGAACTGGCCGACCCCCGGGGCCCCTGGGGAGCGCGGGGTATGGCCGAGATGCCGATGATGACCTACGCCCCGGCGGTCGTCGCCGCCCTCCACGACGCCACCGGGGTCTGGTTCACCGAGTTCCCGCTCACGCCGGACCGGGTCCTGGCCGGTCTCCGCGCCGCGGGAAGCTGAGCGACTACGGCTGGTACTGCTCCTCGACGCTCACGACCAGTCCGTCGGTGATCTCGACCCATGCGCCGGGCTCGACCGATCGGCTCGGCGACTCGGAGACCCACGTCGGGTAGTCGATCGTCTGGACCGTGGAGGGGTCGCCGGGATCGGCCAGGAACTCGACGGTGGCATCGGGCGACGGGATCAGCAGCCGTTGGGTCGTGTTGTCGTTGCGGATGTAGTAGTCGTTCGGAGGTGGGCTCTCGGCCCCGTCCTCGGTGGCGGCGGCCGCGGCGTCGTCGCCGGTGAACCAGCAGGCCAGGTCGAAGCTGAACGAGTCGGCCTCACGGGCGGAGGGGAAGCCGAACCAGCGGCCGTCGGGCAGGACGTCGCCGTCTCCGGGGGTGCACCCGGAGCCGTCCGGAACCGGCGCCGCGTCACCGTCGGTCGCGGTGGTCGCGGTCGTGCCGGTCGACTCGGTCGTGGCCCCGTCGGCGGTGGTATCGGTCGCTTCGGTGGATTCGGTGGTCGACGAGTCGACAGCCGACGTGTCGGTGGTATCGGTGGCGTCGTCGGTCGACGTGTCGGTGGCGTCGTCGTCACTGCCGCTGCATCCGGCGACGGCCACCGTCAGGAGCAGGGCGAGGAGTGTTGCGGTGAGAACCCGAGCACTCCCCCGTTGGATCAGATTCATGTTCATGGCCACAGTGTTTCACGCTGCGACCCACCGAGGGCGTCGCCCCCACTGTGACGTTGGACTCCCCCACCGACCACGCCTACGCAGGCTGGAAGCGGCGGGCGATACGACGATGATCGGCCAACATCTCGTCGAGACGGGGCGAGACGATCCGACCGTCCGCAACCACCGGTTCTCCGTTGACGATGGTGTGGTGGGCGCCGACCGGACCGCAGCGCAGCCAGCCCTCGATCGGGTCGTCGAGCACCCCGGCGAAGGCCGGCCCGTCGAGGCGCCACACGGCAAGATCGGCAGCGGCGCCGGGGGCGATCACCCCGATCTCGCCGTCACGCCCGAGGCAGCAGGCCCCGCCCCGGGTGGCCATCTCCAGCACATCCCGGGCGGTCATGGCGTCGGCGCCGCTGCGGAGCTTGGCCAGCAGCAGGGCCTGGCGGGCTTCGAGCCACAGCGAGGCGGAATCGGCGGACGACGAGCCGTCGCAGCCCAGACCGACCGGTGAGCCGGCAGCCCGCAGGTCGACCACCGGGGCAATGCCCGAGGCCAGGATCAGGTTGGAGCTCGGACAGTGGGCCACGCCGACACCGGCCCGGCCGAGACGGGTGATCTCATCGCCGTTCGGCCGCACGCAGTGGGCCACCCAGCTCCGATCGGTGCACCAGCCGACCTCCTCGAACTGTTCGATGCAACGGCGACCGAAGGTGGCCATCGAGAACTCGTCGTCCTCGGCGTTCTCCGCCAGGTGGGTGTGGAGCCGGACGTCGAGCCGCTCGGCCAACTCGGCGGTGCGGCGCATCAGGTTCGGGGTCACCGAAAACGGTGAGCAAGGGGCCAGTGCGATGCGGGTCATGGCCCCGGGGGAGCGGTCGTGATGGCGGGCGACGAGGCGCTCGCTCTCGGCGAGAATGTCGTCTTCGTCCGAGACCACGTCGTCGGGCGGCAACCCGCCGTCCTTCACCGACAGGCTCATCGACCCGTGGGTCGGGTGGAACCGCATGCCGAGGTCACGGGCGGCCTCGATCTCGGCCGTGATCAGATCACCGCCGCCGGCGGGATGAAGATAGAGGTGGTCGGTCGAGGTGGTACACCCGCTCAATGCGAGCTCGGCCAGGCCGACCCAGGCCGAGACGTGGGCCGCCTCCTCGTCGAGCGCCCGCCACAGCGGGTAGAGGGTCTGCAGCCAGCCGAACAGTGGAGCCGAGGTCATCGGCGCGTACGCCCGGGTCAAGTTCTGGTAGAGATGATGATGGGTGTTGACGAGACCGGGCGTGACCAGACCGCCGGCGGCGTCGATCACCCTTCGGGCCGGCGGCGGTGGCGATGTGGCGTGGCGATCGACGGCCGTGATACTCCCGTCGTCGATGGCGATCCAGCCGCCCGGGATCTCGCCGTCGTCGCCGTCGACGGTGGCGATGAGTCCGGCGTTGACGACCAGGAGGTCGGTCTCGGGCCGGCTCCCGGTCTGCTCGGTCACGCGTCGTCGGTGAGGTCGACCTGGAGGTGGACCGACGTGGCACCGTTGGCGAAGGCGACCTGCAGCATCGTGGCGACCGTCTCGACGACGGTGTCCAGCTCACCTTGGGCGGTGGTGGCGAAGGGACCCATGTCGGGGTCCAAACCGGCCGAGCGCAAGGCGTCGACGGCCGCGGTCACATGTGGTCCCGGATCGTTCTCCTTGAACGGTTGCACCAAGACCTCGACTCGGGCGCCTGCCATGCCCTCACCATAATCGGTTCTCAGGGCTGGCGCGCCCCGCCTAGGCTCAGCCTTCGACCAGAACCGTGAGGGCCTCGACATCGGCCGCCTCGAGACCGTCGCCCGCTGAGGCGTGGACCGTTTCGATGCCTACGCTTGAGTGCGATGACCCTCGTCGACCTGCGACCTCTCACCATCGGTCCGATCACCGTGGACATGCCCGTGGTGTTGGCCCCGATGGCCGGTGTCACCAACGCGCCGTTTCGCCGGCTGTGTCGCCGATTCGGGGCTGGACTGTACGTCAGCGAGATGATCTCGGCCCGGGCGCTGTGCGAGGGAAATCAGAAAACCGATCACCTGGCCAGCTTCGCCCCGGACGAGACACCACGAAGCCTGCAACTGGCCGGGGTCGACCCGACCTACATGGGCCGGGCGGTGCGCCGCCTCGTCGAGCAGGATCGGATCGACCACCTCGATCTCAACTTCGGCTGTCCCGTTCGCAAGGTGACCCGCCACGGCGGTGGCGGAGCCCTGCCCTACAAGCGTCGGCTGCTCGCTGCGGTCATCTCCGCTGCGGTCGACAACGCCGGTGACGTGCCGGTCACGGTCAAAATGCGGGTCGGGATCGACGACGATCATCTCACCTATCTCGACGCCGGGCGGATCGCCGAGGACTGCGGTGCCGCCGCCGTGGCGCTCCACGGCCGGACCGTGGCCCAGCTCTACTCCGGCTCCGCCGACTGGACCACGATCGCCCGCCTGAAGGAGGCCGTGACCTCGATCCCGGTGCTCGGCAACGGAGACATCTGGGAGGCGACCGACGCGGTGGCCATGATGGATCGGACCGGCTGCGACGGTGTGGTCATCGGCCGGGGCTGCCTCGGTCGACCGTGGCTGTTCGGTCAGCTGGCGGCCGCGTTCGAGGGTCGACCCGTTCCGGAGCCGCCGACCGTGGCCGAAGTGCGAACCATCATGATCGAGCACGCCGAGCTCCTGGTCGAGTGGTTCGGCGACTACAAGGGCATCCGTGAGTTCCGCAAGCACACCGCCTGGTATCTCAAGGGCTACCCGGTCGGCGGTGCGGTGCGAGGCCAACTGGGCCGGGTCGAAAGCCTGGATCAGCTCGGCTCTCTGTTGGCCACGCTGCCCGACGCCCCGCTACCGCCGGAGAACATCCGAGCCGCCCGAGGTCATACGAGAGGCCCGCAGGTGGTGGCCCTGCCCGATGGCTGGCTCGACGATCCGCACGACGACCTGGTCGCCGCAGCCGACGGCGACTCGGCCGCCTCGGGCGGCTGAGCGGACGGCGACCATCTCGGTGACCGACGACGTGCAGCCACTGGGAGTGGGAATCCTCGGCTGCGGCCCGATCGCGCAGCTGGCACACCTCGCGTCGGTGCAGAAGGGGCGTAACGTGGTGCTGGCCGCGGTCTGCGACCGCGACGTCGAACTCGCCCAACGGTTCGGCCACCAGTACGACGCGGAGAAGATCCACACCGACTTCGACGACATGCTGGCCGACGAGGCCGTCGAGGCGGTCATCGTCG
>JAOUGG010000968.1 GCA_029857855.1 Acidimicrobiia bacterium
ACGACCGGGGTCCACACCGACGCCGACGAGATACGACACGACGGTCTGGGCCCGGGCCTCGCTGAGCTTGAGATTGAGTTCGGCCGGACCGGTGGAGTCGGTGTGTCCGATGACGTCGGCTACCGGTAGGGGGTATCGGCGCATCGCCACCGCAACCCGATCCAGGGTTGTCCTCGCCCCCGAACCGAGCTCGTCAACGCTGACGTCGAAGTTGGGGTACTGACCCTCGATCTCCCGGGCCAGTTCGAAGATCTGATCGATCTCCTTCTGCAGCTCGGCGATCTGGACTTCCTCGGGGAGGACTCGGATCGTCGTCTGGTCGGCGACCGTCAGCCCGGCCGCCCTGGCGGTGTCGATGGTCGCCTGGATCTCCTCGGCCTCGACCGGATCCATGGCCTCACCGGCGATGGTGACGGTGCCGTCGAACAGGGTCAACTCACCGTCGTCGGTGCCGTCCAGCAGCGAGCCCAGGAGCGCAGCCACGACGCGGGGGTCCGAATCGTCGATGTCGGCCGACACGATGATCTGGTCGTCGACCTCGAGCCCCGAATTTGTCACGGCGGCGATCAGTGCCTCGCGTTCCGACTCCGATTTCACCATGCCTTCGAGGCGAACGGTGTTGGTGTTGCGTTCAATACGTACCGAGGACGGTTCGGGTGGCGGCGGAAGAGTGGTGGATGTCGGAGCGATTGTGACCGGTGAGGCGGCCGGGACGGGTTCCTGTTGGCGTGACACCCACCAGTACGCAATGGCGAGGAGCACGGCGAGGCCGACCAGCCCAATCACCGTCGCCGCTGCCCGCCGACCCCGTCGATGGTTCCGTTCCGCGCGAGTTGCCGCCATTGATTCCATGGTTGATCGACGCCGCGACCAGAGTGGAAGTCGCGAAAAGTTTCGAGCGTCGCTCGAGGTTCTACTGCAGGGCGGCTGCGGCCTGTTCAGGCTGTGCGGGCTGTGCCGGACCGCCGAGATCGACATAGAGCCTGACGATCCCCGACGTCGAGAACACCTGCATCGCCAGCGTGACGATCAGATAGAGCAGCCCACCGACAGCGACCGCGCCGATCAACGCGGTCGCCGTTGCCGAACCGGGATCTTCGATTGAGGACGCTCCCAGGGTGCCGAACAGCCCGCCAAAGATGAGCATCACCGGCACCAGCGCCACCGACAGGATCAGACCGAGCAACAGCACCCGGCCGAGGACCGCCCAGAAGTAGCCGTTGGTCATCTCGACCGACACCACCATGGGCCGGTCGCCGGGCGGCGCCACCGCGGCCGCGATCACCAGGAAGGCCAGCTTGACGCCGAGCCAGACCGAAAGCGCGAGTGCCGCCACGTAGGCCACGACGAAGAAGACACCACCCAGGGTGCCGGACACCAGCGAGAACAGGAAGGTGAGCCCGCCGACGACGGCCACCACCATGACCAGGTACACGACCAGCGTGAGGTAGGCCCACGCGAGACGTCCGACACCCTGGAAGCCGGCTTGGATCGATTGGCCCAGCGACGACCGATTCCCGATGTGGGCGTGATACAGGAGGTGGTTCTGGGCGAGCGTGACGACGCCGACCCACAGCATCCACAGGAGGAACAGAACGGCCAGGAGCACGGTCATCACGACCGTTGTGCCCTGCAGGCCGCCGTCGTTCGAGATCTCCGACAGAGTGAGGTAGGAGACGGCGAAGACGAAGACGGCGGGCACGAAGCCGAGCACGGTCAACAGTACGCAGTGCGCCAGCCTGGCCAGGCCGACCTTGAACGTTCGCCGGAGCCAAACGCCGATGTCGTTGAGATGGCCGGGCTGGGCCGTGGGCATGGCAAGATCGGGTTCCGATTCCGGGACAAACGGGGGCTGCTCTGGAGCGGCCGGCGTGTAGGGCTCGATCGTGTGTTGTGCCGGCGGCGGAACGGCGGCGGGCGCAGCGTAGGCAGGTTGTGCCGATGGTGTCGTCGGATTCGGTGACCACGACGGAGGCGACACAGTCGGGGTGTACGTCGGCGGCGGCGCTGCCGGTGCGGGTGGTGGTGGGGAGGCG
>JAOUGG010000163.1 GCA_029857855.1 Acidimicrobiia bacterium
ACTTGGCGGGTGGTCACGTTCGACGACTTCGTCATCGCCACCAACCCCGACGAGGCCTCGACCCTCCCCTACCTGGTGCGTCTTCCCCTGCCGGCCGGACCGATCATCCTCAAGGTGAAGGACACCTGGCCCCGCACGGCGAAGATCTATTGTCACCGCTCCGACGACTGGCCGGCCGACCCGGAGATCGTCGAGCGGGTCCCGGTGCGGTCATGCCGTCAACGAGGGGCTGCCATCGACCTCGTGCTCGACCGCGGCCGGGAGAACCGCTCCCAGTTCGTCTTCACCCGGGCCCGGGGACGGGACATGATCTTCTGGCAGTCGGCCCGCACCCGTAAACAGGCTCGACCCAACGTGTCGACGCCGACGGCCCGCGCCGCCGGCCTGTCGAACCTGACCATCGTGGTGGATTCGGGCGAACGATACGCCTGGAACTTCTCAGCGCAGCAGGCTGAAACCGTCCGCCGCAAGCTTCCCGCCGGTGACTACGCGGTGGAGGTCGACGAAACTGTCGTCGCCGCGGTCGAACGCAAGAGCCTCGCCGATCTGGTGGCAACCATGACCGGCGGGAAGCTGTGGTACCTGCTGGCCGACCTCGCCGCCGTCGAACGGGCCGCCGTGGTGGTCGAGGACCGCTACTCGCAGGTGTTCAAGCTGGACCGGGTCCGTCCGGTCGTCGTGGCCGAGGGTCTGGCCGAGGCGGCCGTTCGCTATCCGACCGTGCCGATCCTGTTCGCCGAAACCAGACAGCTCGCCCAGGAGTGGACCTACCGGTTCCTGGGAGCGGCTGTGGCCCAGCATCTCACCGCCCGGACCGCCGAGCAGTTGGCTGCTGACCTGCCGACCACCAATCACCGGTTGCCCGAGGTGGAGCCGTCGACCGCCGAGGTCCGGGCCTGGGCCCGGGAGGCGGGACTCGACGTACCGGATCGGGGTCGGCTCCGGCCCGAGATCTGGGACGCCTACCGTCGAGCCCGCGGCTGAGAATCCGGGTGCGTTACTCTGAACGGCGATGACCAGCATCCCGATCGTCGATGACCTCGAAGCGGCGTACGACAAGAGCGAGATCTTCGGTTGGAAGATGTACGACTGGGGGTGGTCGGCCCACACCACCACCGTGCTCACCGCTCTGCTCGGTCCGTATCTGTTCGAGTTGGCCGACGACACCGGCGGCGTCGACTTCCTGGGCTGGACCATCGACCCGGCTTCGTTCTTCCCGTTCGCCGTGGCCCTCGCCGCCATCGTGCAGGTGATCCTGCTACCGCTCATCGGCACCGTCGCCGACCACACGCCACACAAGAAACGTCTGCTGGTGACCCTGGCCTACGCAGCTTGCCTCCTCACGGCCGCGCTGTTCTTCGTCACCGGCGACACCATCGTGCTGGGTGGGGCGCTGTTCGTGCTGGGCGCGATCGGTTTCGCCGCGGCGGGTGTCGTCTACAACTCCTACCTGCCCGAGATCGCTCCGCCCCAATTGCGGGACCGGGTGTCGTCCGACGGGTATGCGTTCGGTTACGTCGGTGGCGGCATCTACCTGGCGCTCAACTTCGCGCTGATCGCGCTGATGGACGACACCGCGCTGGCCGTCCGACTCAGCCTCGGCGGAGCCGGCGTGTGGGCCGCCGTGTTCATCGCCCTGTTCACCCACCGCCGGTTGAAGAACCGGCTGCCGGCCCGCAGCAAGCCGGTCGGCGTGGGATGGATCGGCTTCTCGCTGCGGGGGGTGGCCGAGACCGGCAGGCAGCTGTGGACCCGCTACCCCGTGACCTTCCGCTACCTGATCGCCTACATCATCTTCAACGACGGCATCCAGACCGTGATCGCCGTCTCCACCTCGTTCGCCGCCGATGAACTCGACGCCGAAGCCGAGACGCTCCTCCTCCTGGTGCTGATGATCCAGTTCGTGGCCACCCCCGGCGCCATGGGGTTCGGCCGTTGGGCGGAACGCATCGGGGCCAAGCAGGCGCTCATCATCAACCTGGTGGTGTGGGCCGGGCTCGTGGTCTACGCCTACGGGTTCCTCAACTCGATCACCCAACTGTGGATCATGGGTGCGGTCCTGGCTCTCGTGCTCGGCGGCTCCCAGGCCATCGCCCGGTCGCTGTTCTCGCAGATGATCCCGTCGGATGCCGAGGGTGAGTACTTCGGCTTCTACGAGATCGCCTCCCGGGGCACCACATGGATCGGGCCGCTGCTGTTCGGCATCGTCAACCAGATCACCGGCTCCCAGCGCCAGGCCATCATCTCGCTGATCGTGTTCTTCGTGGCCGGCATCGCCGTGCTGTTCACGGTTGACGTCCGTCGGGGCATGGCCGACGCCGGTCAGAACCCCGATCTGGTGACGATCTAGCCGACTAGTCTGGGCCGATGACCAACCCGCCGGCCGCCGAGGCAGCGCTCGACGTCGAGGAACTGCGGCGGTTCACCGCCACGTTCACCCGGTTCATGCAGGAGATCCACCTGCTCCAGCCGCCCGATGGCGGTGAGGCCCGGGAGCGGGTGATGGCCCACCTCTGTGTCGACCCCTCCGACGTGGCGCCGGTCGGTCAGGAGATGCCGCCGGTCGACCGGCCAAACCTGCAGCTGGCCATGGAGCATCTGATGGCCGACGACCCCGACGCCGACTGCCTCGGTCTCAGCCCCGAGCTGCAGCACTATCCCGGGTTCTCGTTCTCGGCCCTGCTGGCCGGGCGGTTCCGGGGCCCCGGCGACGTCATCCCACCGTCGTACCAGGAATTCCCGGTGGGCCGGGAACGGACCCTCCGCTGCGTGACCATGGGGATCTGGCTGATCCACCATGAGGGTCGGCCGGCCGTCGTTTGCATTGAACCCCAGCGGCAGCACGAGGACAAACATCCCCGCCTCGAGGTGTTCGCCGCCGACGAGCAGACCGCCACCGTGGTGCTCGAGGAGATCAAGGCGTTGCGGCGCCGGTTCAACGTCTACCGGGGCCAGGTGCTGGCCTTCCGGGTCAATGAATACGGTCAGCCGGCCATCGCCTTCTGGGAACGACCGACCACCACCGCCGATGACGTGATCCTGGCTGACGGGGTGTTGGCGTCGATCGAACGGCACGCCGTCGAGATCGGTCGGCGGGCGTCGCAACTGGTGGCCGCCGGTCAGCACCTCAAGCGGGGCCTGCTCCTCCATGGACCGCCCGGCACCGGCAAGACCCACACCGTCGGTTACCTGATGAACGCCATGCCCGACCGCACCACGGTGGTGCTGGAGGGCTACAGCGTCGGCGCTCTGGGCTACGCCGCGGCCATTGTCCGGAGCCTCTCCCCCGCCATGCTGGTGATCGAGGACATCGACATCATCGCCACCGCCCGGGGCCACTACGGCGAACCGGGCCACCCGCTGCTGTTCAACCTGCTGAATGAGATGGACGGGCTGGCCGCCACCGACGACGTGCTGTTCGTGTTGACCACCAACCGGGCCGACGTGCTCGAACCGGCGCTGGCCGCCCGCCCCGGCCGGATCGACCACTCGGTCGAGATCGCCCTCCCCGGCGGACCGGAGCGGCGGCGGCTGCTCGACCTCTACCTGTCGGGCACGGCCCACGAACTCACCAACGTCGACGCCGTGGTCGAACGGACCGACGGCGTCACCGCTTCGTTCATGAAGGAACTTGTCCGACGGGCGGTGCTGGTGGCGCTCGAACGTCGGGGCGACGGCGAGGGCGACGGCAACTGCGGGGTCGTCATCACCGACGACCACCTCGACACCGCGCTGGGCGAACTGCTGGAGAGCGCATCGGCGGTCAACCGGTCGCTGTTCGGGCTCGGCGGCTCGAGCGGACCCGGCGGCCCGGCGCCGTAGCCGCACCGCGGGGGCCGCCCGCTCCGATCTCGCCGTCGGTCATGACTTGGCGAACACCCGCACCCCGTCGGTACCGATGATCATCAACGTCGGTTTGCTCGTCCCGGGGCGGACCCCGAGGTGGGCCGGGCTGCCCGGATCCGCGGTCGTGAACGGATTCGGGGTCGGCTCGACCGGCGATGCCACACCGTCGGGGCTGATCGTCAGCAGCCCGGCGAGTTGCCCGCCTTCACCCGTGTCGGTCCCGCCGATCAGGTAGAGGAACAGGGTCCCGTCGTCGCCGCTCGCCACCTCGACCAGTGCGTGGGCCGGAAGCTGGGGCTTGCCGGCGAGGGCCAGACGGAAGACGAGCGTGCGTCGATCGGGTGAGTCCGGCAACTCGATGCGGAGCAGGCCGTTGTTGATCTCGACCCGGTAGCGGGTGCCGGCCCTCGTGCGGAACCAGTCGACGGTCGACGCCTCACCGGTTTCGGGATCGACGGCGGTGAGCACGTCGCGTTCACCGTCGTCGCCGACGCCGAATCCGTAGAGGGTGGTGCCGTCGTCGGTCCGGACACCCACGTTGGCCGGGATGGTCACGAGGCTGAGGTCGCCGCCGTCGAGCCGCAGGAGGGTGGTGCTGTCACCGCCCAGCCGGGATGCGACGAGCGCCCCGTCATCCAGAACCCGGGGGAGCTGGTACTGAAAGTACTGCCCGTTGGTCAGGTACTCGGTGGGGACGGCCACGGCGCCCAGGTAGGAACCCGAGGCCGAGAAGTGGGCCAGACGCTTTTTCGGTCCGTCGAGGATCCACCAGGATCCGTCCGGCGCCCGACCGGGACCAGCACCGCACAGACGGCGGCGACCAGCATGGCCGCTGCCGCGACGGCGGTGGCCGCCGGGATGCGGCCGGGGCGGACGGTCATTGCGCACCACCGGTCTGAACGGTCATCGAGGCGATGATGTCGTCGAGAACGGGCTGACCCGGCTGCGGGTCGATGGTCGCCGCCGGTAGGGTCCGCATCAGGGCGAACGCCTGGTCGAGCGAGGCCGATCCGATCGTCGGACCGTGGGCACTGGCGATCGTGGTGATGCCGAGACCTTCCATGTGCCGGCACGAACGCAGATGGGCCTGGGGATCGAGCGCCGACACCCACGGACTCGTCCAGGCCTGCATCGTCTCGAACGAGTGAGCCCAGAAGTCGGGGTCGAGGTCCGACGCATAGGCCGTTCCCCGCTCGACACCGGCGCCGTAGCAGTCGGCGGCCCAGTAGACCCCGGTGCGGTGGTCGAGCAGACCCCGGGTGGTCGGTGAGTCATACAGCGGAGGACGAATGGCGGTCAGCGTGCGGTCGCCGGCGTCGAACGACTCACCGTCGCCGACCCAGCGCCAGCGTGTCGGCGCCACGTCGAGCCGCCCGACGGACATCCGCTCGCAGAGGAACCAGGAGGCCACCAGCGTGGCATTCGGGCAGGCGTCCATCACCTCGTGGAGGTTGCCGTAATGGTCGACGTCGTCGTGGCTGATGAAGACCCAGCGGACATCGTCGGGTTCGACGAGACCGAACAGGTCCTCGAGGTACTGGTCGCGGTTGACGGGGGCGCCGGTGTCGACGACGACCGGCTCGGCGCCACGGATCACCATGGCGTTCATGTGGACGGCGATCGGGGCGATGCCTTCGCCGTGCGTCGCCTGGATCACCCAGGTTTCGGGAGCGACCTGGACGGGCTCGTGCCGAACCGGGAGTGGCGTGGGATGGGTAAGGGGTTCAGTCAAGGTGGACATGTGCTGTTTCTCCGTTCTCGTTTGCTTGCTGGACGTCGGCCCGGAGCCGCTTCGCACTGGCTCCGGGGTTGACCGTTGTGGCCTGTCCACGCAAACACTGAGGCCGGCAGCCGGCCGCCACCATCCCGGGTTGCGGGGATTGTCACGCCACCCGGATCGGGGTCGGATCGAATCCAGATTTCTGGGATGGCGGTCGTCGGCGACCTGCTGCATACTCGCGGGTATGAAGAGCGATTTGGTCGCTCAACGGGTTCGTGGTGACGTCGAGATCCTTGCGCGGGCCGGGCTCGACCTCAGCACACTCCTTAGCGAGATCGATGCCTCGATGGGCCGCGCCGTCGGCTATGTCGGAGCGTGCTTTGCCCTGCTCGATCCCGAAACGCGGCTGATGACGAAGGCGTACAAGTTCGGCGATCTCGCCCATCAGGACAACCACGACCACGAGTGGGCGACCATCGAATACGGTGACGTGGAGGAGACCACGTTCACCGAGCTTGCCGGCGGCGAGCGTCCGGCCGCCGCCGTCCATGCGGTGACCGGCGGCGATGTGGTCCGGTCCCGTCGGATGCGCGACTACATGATCCCCTACTTCGACTACCACGACGAGCTCCGGCTGGTCGCTCGCGACCAGGGACACC
>JAOUGG010000970.1 GCA_029857855.1 Acidimicrobiia bacterium
CGAGCGGCCCGAGCGCCGACTCGAACCCACCATGCTCGTCGCCGGACTGCCCGTGGCCGGGCTCGGCGACCTGCTCGCCATGAAGCTGAACGCGATCGCCGGTCGCGCCCAGCTACGCGACTATTACGACCTGATGGCGATCGAACAGCAGGCCGGCCGCAGCGTCGAGGAAGGCCTCGCCCTCTTCCTCGCCCGCTATCAGCCGGCGCACGCAGACAGCGCCATCACCCCGATCCTGCTCGGACTCGGCTACCTCGACGACGTCGCAGACGACCCCTTCCTCCCCACCGAGCGCGACACCATCGCCCGCTACTGGCGGAAACGACAACCCGCCATCATCGCATCCATCGAACGCCACGGCATCACCACACCGCTGACACCCGAGCTTCCCTTACCGAGCGACCGCGAGCCCCCGTCCTCACCCCCGCGACGCGAACGAGGCAACTCACACGAACTCGAATGGTGACGGGCGTCCCCGGTCTCCCGGCGCCGTCGCCAAACACCCCGACCCCGACTCCCGTCGCGTTCACTCCGCGGCATCGCCCAAGCGCAGCGGGAGGTGAGCGGTCGTCGGCGTCCACCAACGAGCCTCGAGCACCTTGAGACTGAAACGCTTGGGCCGGGCGACGCATGCCGTGAAGGATTCGAACCCTTCGACCTTGGGATTAAGAGTCCGGTCGATCGAGGCGCGTCCGCTGTTCTAAGCGTTCTCATGTGCTCCGAAGTTCTCTCAGTTCGCTGAGATCACGGCAATTCGGGACACCGTTGGGACACGCACTTGGGGGTGTCGGCGCGACTTCGGCGCCGAGGTGCTGCACCGCGCGGTGGCCAGCATCCCCCACGCTCGCTCGCGGGTGATGTAGTGGCCATCGTCTAGGGCCTCGCGGAGCAACCCGAGTGTGTGCAGACGGTAGAGCTGCGGCGAGGAGGCCAGCGGCTTGTCTGGTCGCTCCGGGATAACGGTCGCGTGTGCGCGCGGGGACGCGGCCTCTCCTTCGTCGCCAACTCCAGGCTTAGGTGGTGACGACGAGTTTGCCGGCGGCGGTGCCTGCCTCCATGTCGGCGTGGGCTTGTTGGATCTGGTCGAAGTCGTAGCAGCGGTCGATGGGCACTGTGGCTCGCCCTTCGGCGACGGCGTCGAGGAACTCTTGGAGCACTAATGCTGGCAGGTCGGCGGCGTCGCCGCCGTATGCGGTCAACCGGACCCCTGTGGGGATGTACTCGATGGGGTAGAAGTCCTTCACGGTCCACTGGTTCGACAACATGCCGGTGAAGCAAACGACGCCGTGTACCCGGGTTGCCCTCAAGGTGTCGGGCAGGGTGGGGGTACCGACGAGCTCGAGCGCCGTGTCGACGCCGTCGCCAAGGATCGCTCGGACCTGTGCGGCCACCCGGCCGTCGTCGACGATGACATGATCAACGCCAATGTCGCTGAGAACGTCGGCTTTGGCCGGGCTCCTCGTGGTTGACAGGACCTTCATGTTGCGCTGCTTGGCGAGTACTGCGGTGGCCATCCCGACCGACGATGTGCCGCCCCGAATGAGAATGGATTGGCCGGGTTGGGCGTCGAGGCCGATGGTGAGTGACCCGTTGGCGGTTTGCAGCATCTCGGGTACCGCCCCGAGCGTGGCCCAGTCGAGGTCGCTCTCGAAGGCGAGGACTTGACTGGCGGGCACTGAGGTGTATTGGGCGTAGCCGCCGTCGAACGTGCGGCCCATGCCACCCATCATGGCCATGACCTGCTGGCCGGCCTCGAACTCGCCACCAGGACAGGCCGCCACGACGCCGGTGGCTTCGATCCCAAGCACGCGAGGAAAGATCACCCCTTCGGCCAGACCGAGACGGGTATGGAGCTCGGAGCGGTTCAAGCCGAACGCCTTCACCTCGATCAGCACCCAACCGGTCTCGGGTTCTGGGATCGGGATGTCTCGAATCGTCAGCGATTCTGGTGGCCCAGGCGCTTCGAGCACGACCGCTCGCATCGTGTCAACCATGTTGTTGCTCCTGTTCTGGGATCTTGTCGAGTTCGTGTCC
>JAOUGG010000969.1 GCA_029857855.1 Acidimicrobiia bacterium
ACCGTGGGCGGTGTTGGCCCTCTCGGTGGCGATGGCCCTCGTCGGCTCCGGTGCGGCCATGCTGCTCGGCACCCTGGCCCGAACCGATCAGCAGGTAAGCGCGATCGGTCTGCTGCTGGGACTCGTGCTGGCCGCGCTGGGCGGGTCGATGCAGCCTCTGCAGTTCTTTCCCGACGGGTTACGCCGGATTGCGTTCGTCACGCCTCATGCCTGGATGAACGACGCCCTGGGGCGCATCCTGGTCGACGGTGAAGGCTTCGGTCAGATCTGGCCGTCTTTGGCCGTGCTAGCCGCAGCCGGTGCCGTCCTGCTGGCGATCGCCTCCCTGGCCCTGGCCCGTACCTTGCGTTGAGCGTTGAGCGTTGAGCGTTGAGCGTTGTCAGGCGTCGGTCAGCGCCGGGATGAGATCGGCCCCGGCCTGGGCGATGTGATCGAGGTCGCCGAGATCGAGAAGTTGAAGGTAGACCCGCTGGATGCCGGCCTGCCGGTAGAGCCCGAGCTTGTCGAGAACCTCTTCGGTGGTGCCGGCGGCCCCGGCCTCCCGCAGCTCGTCGGCCTGCCGGCCGATGGCCCTGGCCCTGCGGTTGACCTCGGTGTCGCTGGCGCCGAGGCACAACACCATCGTGGTCGACTTGACGATCTCGGAGGGGTTGCGACCCCGGTCGGCGCAGCTCTTGTTGATCCGCTCGATGGCCGGCGCAACCTCCTCGATCGGGGTGAACGGGAGGTTGAAATCGGAGGCGTAACGGGCCACCAGCTCGGGTGTTCGTTTGGCCCCCCGGCCGCCGATGATGATCGGGGGATGGGGCCGCTGAGCGGGTTTGGGCAGTGCGGGAGACTCGACGAAGGTGTGGAACCGACCCTCGTGCGAGTAGGTGGAACCCTCCGGCGTCGTCCAGAGGCCGTGGATCTGTTCCATGGCCTCCTCCAAGCGGTCGAAGCGGGCGCCGAGCGGTGGGAAGTCGAGTCCGTAGGCGCTGTGCTCGACCTCGAACCAGCCGGCGCCGATGCCGAAGTCGATGCGACCGCCGCTCATGGCGTCGACCTGGGCCACCGCGATGGCGAGAGGCCCGGGGCGATAGAAGGTGATCGGGCTGACGAGCGTGCCGAGGCGGATCGAGGTGGTCTCCCGGGCCAAACCGGCGAGTGTCACCCAGGCATGGGTCGGGCCCGGCTGGCCGTCGACGTTACCCATTTTGACGTAGTGGTCGGAACGAAAGAATCCGGCGAATCCGGCCTGTTCGGTTGCCTGCGCCACTGCCAACAGGTCTTCGTAGCGGGCACCTTGCTGGGGTTCGGTGAAGATGCGAAGTTCCACCGTGATTACCCTAGCTCAGTCGGTGGTTGCCGTGCCCGGCCAGGTCTCCGCCGCCGCGGCGAGCGCATCGATGAGGTCGTCGAGCAACGGGAAACGTTGCCCGTTGGTCGCCCGGTACCAGTGCAGGGCGGCCGGGGTGATGCCACGGATGCGGGGCGGCACCTCGAGCTGCATGCCCCCGTCGACCGTCAGGTTGCAGGGGTTTAGTGGATGGGTTCCACGGAGCCCCTTGGGGATGTCGTCGAGATCGTGGATCGCTCGGTGGTGGGGGAGCGTCGACTCGAGATGACCGGCCACGTGGGAGGCAAGCCTCCGATTCCGGCCGCCGCACAGCAGGCTGGTGAAGTAGCCGCGACGCCCGAAGCCGTGAACGGTCACCATGACCGAGCAGTGATCGATGAAGGAGCGGAACCGCTCCGAGGAGTCGGGGTCGACCCGGGTGGACGGGATGTGGTGGACGCGCTCGGGTGGCTGGATCACCGCGTAGTACGACGAACCGGATTGGGCGGCCGCCTCCCGGGCGATGATGTGGGTCTGTCGTTCGAGGTGGCCGCCGTGGTAGGCGCAGAACCCGAATCGGCTGCGGAGTTCGAGCTCCTCGACGACGCCGGGGGAGCGGACGAGGTCGGCGAAGTCGGCCGGCGGTCGATCAGGATCCGACACGCTCGGTGTGTCCTGTGTCGGCGGCCGTGTCGCCCGTTGGTGCGGTGCGAGCG
>JAOUGG010000971.1 GCA_029857855.1 Acidimicrobiia bacterium
AGTTTCACCGGGAGTTCGAGCGGTTTGTTGCTGCAGATCCCGGTCGACGCCATCCGGCCGAATGAATTCCAACCCCGCCGCCGGTTCGACGAGACCTCATTGGCGGCGCTCACCGAGTCGGTTCGAGAGCTTGGTGTGCTGCAGCCGGTTCTTGTTCGGCGGGCGGCGGAACCGTCGGCCGGGTCGGACTCGACGATCGAGTTCGAACTGGTGGCCGGGGAGAGACGGTGGCGAGCTGCCCGTCGCGCCGGTCTGACGAAGGTGCCGGCGATCGTCCGGGAGGTGTCGGACCTCCGGTCGCTCGAGGAGGCGATCGTCGAGAACCTTCATCGATCCGACCTCAACCCCCTCGAAGAGGCGGCGGCCTACCAGCAGTTGATCGACGAGTTCGGCCTGTCCCAGGCACAGGTAGCGCAGCGGATCGGCAAGAGCCGCAGCGCGGTCGCCAATACGCTGAGGCTGGTTCAACTACCGGTTTCGGTGCAGCGTCTCGTCGTGGCCGGTGAACTGACGGCCGGTCATGGCCGGGCGGTCCTGGTCGTCCCGACGTTCGATCAACCGGACTTCGCCGCGCGGATCGTGTCCGAGCAACTGAGCGTGCGTCAGGCCGAGGAGATGGCCCAGAACTGGTCGGATGTTCGTTCTGGTGGCACGGGTACAGCGGGATGGGAGGATCGGCAGTCGGCGGATGCCGGTCGGTCGGGTAGTCGCCGTACGGGAAGCCGTTCGACCGGGGCCATGGAGGTCGAGCAGCACCTGGCCGATCATCTCGACACCCGGGTCCGGGTGGAGGAAACGGCGAAAGGCGGCCGGATTGTGGTCGATTTCGCTGATGTGGAGGATCTCGCCCGGATCTACGGCCTCGTCCTGGGTGATCGGACCGCGGGGGACGATTGAATCCGTCCCAGTTGCAGCGGAGCGGAGTGTTTCACGTGAAACAGTCGGGTTTGGCCGCTCGTTCAGCGGTGATGAGGTGAACTCCTGTCAACGGGGAAGATGGCGTTCTCCAAACAGCCGTACGAATGTGCACAAGGATTTGCACAGCCTGTGGGTGAGGGGACAATCATCTCGCGGGTGACGGCCGGTCCTACGTGGCGTTGCGAAGTCTCTGTGGTTTCAATTGGATGTTGCTGATCTGCCGACGACCTCGCGGTGCCCCCCTCAGGTGCCCACGTTCAACCCCGCTCTCCCCGTGGTGTACCCATTGATTGGTAGGTTGGGGGCACGATCGGGTCCATAGGGGGTTGGTAATGGGTAGCGATGGGTATAAACGGCGGTAAACAGGGTTGACTTGTGGTGAGGTGGGCTGAGAGAGCTTCTCGACCGGACTGATGGTGAGCGGTGGGTCGTTCGGGACTGAGTCGACGCGTGCAGGTCGCCACCGGCGGCCTCCATTGGTCGCCGGAGCGTCGGCCCGATCGGTAACCGGGTTCGGCTGAGCCCCGGATCGGCATAGCCCCACAGAGCGGCCCTGTGAGTCGGCCTGTGGCCCACGATGTGGCGTGTCTCCTGCGTTGGCGATCCGCGGCCGTAGATGGCTTGAGCGGGCGCTCCTGCGGTGTCGTGGTTGGGTGGCAGTCGTGTGCGAGTTGCCAATGAGTCGGTGGCAACTGAGCTCAACCCACCGGAACACCCCGACTTCGGCCTGGTTTGTGCCCTTATGAGCCCGTCAATGGGTAGCGAATGGGTATAGAACGGTGCCGGCTCGGGTTGGACTTGGGTGTATTGGGTGGGTAAGTCGGTGTGACTCGGGTGTCGGGTCTCCGGGAGCGGCGGTCGGACCCCCCGGGAACCCATCAATGGGGACGTAATGGGTATGAATGGGTTCACAGCCGGGATATTCGGGGGATGACCGGTGGTGCTACGGGTGTTAATCGGTGATGGTTTCCGACGGCAGGAGGTCCAACGCCAGGAGCACTGCCACCGTCTCGGACCGGTTCCAACCCCTGGCCTGGCCGAGGCGGGTCAGCTTGTCGAACTCAGCGTCGGAGATCGACAGCCGAAGCCGGCGCCGCCCTCGCGAGACCAAGCGG
>JAOUGG010000164.1 GCA_029857855.1 Acidimicrobiia bacterium
GGTGAGCCCGACCCGGTCCGTTTGGAACCGGTGGCGCACCCGAGGCTGCACCACCTTGACACCCCGCGACAGTCGATCCATGACGTCCATCAGATCTTCCCGCAGCTCGGGGTCGACGCCCGGCGCTGTGTGGGCCACGATGCCCGCGAGCAGCACCCCGCCGGCGCCCGGAACAGGGTCGATGGGCAGGTTCCGACCGCCGAGCGCAACCCGCCGGGTCGGGGCGATGGGCCGGGAATGACAGATCTCCAGTTCGGCGATCACAACAGCGTCGGACCGTGGGCTCACAACGTTTCACGCTACCGTCCCGGGCTCCGGTTCGGTCTCCGGTGTGGCACCCGCAACGCCCACCGGATCGAGCGGTGGGTGTCGCGGCGCCGGGTCCCATAGGCTCGATGCCATGAGCGCAGAGTTTGACATCGATCGGTTCCGGGTCATGCCCGGTCAGGACCTAGATCTGGCCGCCTGGGATCCCCAGGAGACGCCGGGCTGGGATCCCGACGACAAGCACGGGGCCAGGCATCGGGCGAGGGTGCTGAACGATCGGCTGGAGGAGCTCCAGGAGCTTCTCTGGGCCCAGGGAACCGAGCGGGTGCTCGTCGTGCTGCAGGCGATGGATGCCGGCGGCAAGGACGGCACGATCAAGCACGTGTTCGACGGAGTGAACCCGAGCGGGGTGAAGGTGGCGTCGTTCAAGAAGCCGTCGAAGGAGGAACTGGCACACGACTACCTGTGGCGCGTCCACCAGCAGGTTCCCGGAAACGGCGAACTCGTGATCTTCAATCGCAGCCACTACGAGGACGTGCTGGTGGTACGGGTGGAGAACCTGGTTCCGCCGGAGCGCTGGCAGCGCCGCTACGACCACATCCGCAACTTCGAGCAGATGTTGGCCGACGAAGGAACGACGATCGTCAAGCTCTTCCTGCACATCTCGAAAGCCGAGCAGCGGGAGCGTCTCCAGGCGCGGCTCGATCGTCCCGAGAAACACTGGAAGTTCGACCCGGCCGACCTCGGGCCTCGCTCCAACTGGGAGCAGTATCAGGAGGCGTTCGAGGCGGCGTTGGCCCGAACCAGCACGGCGGCGGCGCCCTGGTATGTCGTGCCCGCCAACCGGAAGTGGTTCCGGAACCTGGTCATCTCCGAGATCCTGGTGCAGACATTGGAAGGCCTCGGCATGACCTTCCCCGAGGCACCGGCCGACATCGCATCGATGACGATACCCGACTGAGAGCCCTCGGTCGGGGGCAGCCGGAGCCCTCAGTCGGAGGTCTCAGCCGGAGAGGCGGCGGCCTGCTTCATGGCCACGTTGACCTGGCTCCGACGGAGGCGTCCCCGCTCCTCCAGCGCCTCCAGTTTCTCAGCCCGATGAATGGCCTCGATGAGGCGGACGGTTCCCGAGTTGCCCCGCATGACCAGCGACTGCGTGCGGATCGTCTCGGTCCCGAACTGGACACCGCGCAGGAGCGCCCCCCGGGTGATGCCGGTGGCGGCGAAGAAGCAGTTGCGGGTGCCGATGAGATCGTCGAGTCCGAGGATCTTGTCGAAGTCGTAGCCCTGGTCCTCGGCCAGGGCCCGTTCGGCGTCGTCGCGGGGCCACAGCCGACCTTGCAGATCGCCGCCCATCGCCTTCAGGGCCGCGGCGGCGATCACCCCTTCGGGGGTGCCGCCGATGCCGAACAGGATGTCGACCCCGGATTCGGGCCAGGCGGTGGCGATGGCTCCGGCGACGTCACCATCACGTATCAGGCTGATGCGGGCACCGGTGGCCCGGATCTCGTCGATGAGCTGCGCATGGCGGGGACGATCCAGCACCACGGCGTTGAGGTCGCGGACCTTCTTGCCGGTGGCTTTGGCCAGCGCGGTCAGGTTGCGCGCGATCGGCAGGCGGATGTCGACGATGCCCGCCCCGTGGGGACCGACGGCGATCTTCTCCATGTAGACGACGGGACCCGGATTGAACATCGAGCCCCGCTCGGCGGCGGCGATGACGGCGATGGCACCGCCCTGGCCCTGAGCCGTGAGGGTCGTACCGTCGACCGGATCGACGGCGATGTCGGCGTGGGGCGGCTGGCCGTTGCCGATCCGCTCGCCGTTGTAGAGCATGGGCGCCTCATCCTTCTCGCCCTCGCCGATGATGACCGTGCCGTCGATCTGGACGCCATCGAGCATGGCCCGCATGGCGTCGACCGCGGCCTGATCGGCTCCGATCTTGTCGCCTCGACCCATCCAGCGGGCGGCGGACATGGCCGCGGCCTCGGTGGTCCGGACCAGCTCCAGAGCCAGGTCACGTTCCGGTGATACCCATTCCGATGACATGGCCATCACGGTACCGGATCAGCCCGGGACGCAGGTCGAGCCCGCCAATTCCTACGGCTCTTCCGGAAATTTCCACCCAATGCCGTACTCAGTCCCGTCTGACGTGCGCAGAATGGACGTCGGACAAGACGTAAACACCGGAAACGAGCAGATCAGATCCATGAGCGAGAACCTCCGCAACTACACCAAGGCACTCTTCGCCTTCGACCATGTCGTCAAGAACGCCAAGCCGACGACCTACAAGCGCAAGTCCCCGTGCGAGGGATGGACCGGCGCCGACGTCTACGAACACGTGCTGGGCGGGGTGAAGATGGTTCAGTCGTTTGCCGCCACCGGCACCGGACCACGGTCGACACCGAAACTCGGAGCCAAGCCTCTCGAGGCCTGGGAGAAGCTGCGCGACCAGACGCTCGAGGCACTGGATCAGGAAGGGGTGCTGCAGTCGATCGCCAAGGACCCGTTCGGTCCGGACTTCGGTCCGATGTCGATCGACGCCCTGGTCGGGTTCATGACCGCCGACCTGGCCGTGCACACCTGGGACCTGGCCCGAACCGCCAAGGTCGACGAACGGCTCGATCCGGGATTGGTCAAGTTCGCCAACACGGTGTGGCGGAACCTGCCTGATCCGGTGCTCCGCAGCCAGGGCATGTTCGGCCCGAAGGTGAAGGTCGAGAAGGGCGCCGACGCGCAGACGAAGATGCTCAACTATCTCGGCCGCACCGTCTGACCCACCCGAAATGATTGCAGCTCAGACGGTACTCGGTACCACCTGACGCGCGCAGAACGAGAGGCGGCGAGGAGGGCGGAGGGGTTAGCGGGAGCCGACTGCCTCGCCGGCCGAGGCCAGCAGGACCTCGGCCCAGCGGCGGTTGTTCCGCAACTCGGCGTTGTCGGGGTCGGCCGTCTCGGCCGCCTCGGCCTCGGCCAGCTCCGCTCGGGCGGCCGCCACGTCGATCTCCTCGGCCGGTACGGCGGCGTCGGACAGCACGGTCACCTTGGTGCCCGTCACCGAAACGAACCCACCCCGAACGGCGAAGCGGCGCACGTTGCCGCCGTCCTCGGTCACCCGAACCTCACACGGAACCAGCGAGCCGATGAACGGCTCGTGGCCGGTGAGGAAGGCGATCTCTCCCCCACCCCGGGTACGGGCCACCACCTGGCTGCCCTGCCCCGAGTAGAGGATGTCCTCCGGGGAAACGAACTCGACTTGCATTGTCATGGAATGACCTCGCTGAAAATCGTTTGCTTGCCCGATGTTTCGCCAGCGGCGAAACTCGAGGTCCCGACCACCGGTCGGGACACGGTGGCACGTTTCTAGGAGCCCGCGTCCCGACGGAGGCGCTCGGCCTTCTCACGGACCTGGTCGGCGCCGCCGACATTGAGGAACGCCTGCTCGGGCAGGTCGTCGAGGTCGCCGTTGACCAAGGCCTCGAAGCTGTCGATGGTCTCCTCGACCGGGGTGAAGATGCCGGGCAGGCCGGTGAACACCTCGGCCACGAACATCGGCTGAGCCAGGAACCGCTGCACCTTGCGGGCCCGGTCGACGGTGATGCGGTCCTCTTCGGAGAGCTCGTCGAGGCCCAGAATGGCGATGATGTCCTGGAGTTCCTTGTAGCGCTGGAGGATCTCCTGCACCCGGCGGGCCACCCGGTAGTGACGCTCGCCGACGACCTCCGGTGTGAGGATGGTCGACGAGGAGGCGAGCGGATCCACAGCCGGGTAGATACCCAGGGCCGCAATGTCACGGCTCAACTCGGTGGTGGCGTCGAGGTGGGCGAAGGTCGTGAACGGAGCCGGATCGGTGTAGTCGTCGGCGGGCACGTAGACGGCCTGCATCGAGGTGATCGAGTTACCACCGGTTGAGGTGATGCGCTCCTGGAGCACACCCATCTCATCGGCCAGGGTGGGCTGGTAACCCACGGCCGAGGGCATCCGACCGAGCAGGGTCGACACCTCGGACCCGGCCTGCACGAAGCGGAAGACGTTGTCGACGAACAGCAGCACGTCCTGGTTCTGCACGTCACGGAAGTACTCGGCCATGGTGAGGGCGGACAGGGCGACTCGGAGGCGAACACCGGGAGGCTCATCCATCTGACCGAACACCAGGGCGGCCTTGGACAGCACCGACGGGGCGTCGGCTTCGGCGCCCATCTTGGCCTCGCCCATCTCGATGAAGAGGTCGGTTCCCTCACGGGTGCGCTCGCCGACACCGGCGAACACCGACACACCACCGTGGTTGGTGGCGACACGGGTGATCATCTCCTGGATGAGCACGGTCTTACCCACGCCCGCACCGCCGAACAGGCCGATCTTGCCACCCTGCAGGTACGGGGTGAGCAGGTCGATGACCTTGATACCGGTTTCGAGAACCTGCTTGGTCGGCTCCAGGGTGTCGAAGGCCGGTGAAGGACGGTGGATCTCCCACCTCTCCTCGATGTTCAGCTCGTCGATCGGAACGTCGAGGGGCTCGCCGATCACGTTCCAGACGTGACCGAGGGTGACGTCGCCAACGGGAACGGTGATGCCGCGACCCAGGTTGCGGACGGCCTGCCCCCGGCGGAGTCCGTCGGTCGGCTTCATGGCCACGGCTCGCACCCGGCTCCGGCCCAGATGCTGGGCCACCTCGGCCACGACGACGATGTGGTCGCCGCCGACCTCGACGTCGAATTCGATGGCCTGGTTGATCTCGGGCAGGTTCCCAGGGGGGAACTCGACATCGACCACCGGACCGGCGATGGCGACGATCCGACCTTCCTTGAGCTGTGGTTCAGTAGCAGTCATAGTTCTTCCTCGCTTGAGAATCAGATCGACGATTGGCCGGCGGCCACGCTCGACGCGGCGTCCGGCCGCTCCACGAGCATCGATTCCAGTTTCGTGTTGCCTGCGTCGTCATCATCGCCGTCGGCGCCCAAGGCCTCGGCCCCACCCACGATCTCCATGATCTCGGTGGTGATCGACTCCTGGCGGGCCCGGTTCAGGGCCCGGGACAGCTTGGTGATGAGTTCCTCGGCGTTGTCGGTGGCGGCCTTCATGGCCCGCTGGCGGTTCGCATGTTCGGACGCTGCGGCGTCGAGCAGTGCGGTGAGGAGCCGGGCCTCGACGTAGCGGGGCAGCAGATCGAAGAGCACGCCTTCGGCCGACGGCTCAAAGCTGAAACCAACCAGTGCGGCGGCGTCACCACCGCCGACTTCGGCCATGGTCTCGACCGGTTCGAGGGGCAGGAATCGACGGACGACGGCCCGCTGGGTGCCCAGAGTGACGAACTCGGTGAAGATGAGGTCGACCTGATCGACGTCGCCCGAGTCGAACAGCTCCCTGACCCGATGGGCGATGGCCCGCGCATCCTCGAATGTGGGATTATCGGTGAAGCCACCGTAGAACGAGTCGATGGTGTAGTTGCGGAAAGTGAAGTAGTCGCGAACCTTCTTGCCGACGGCCAGAATCCGGTAGTCGCCACCGTCGGCCCGCACCGCTTGGATCTCGCGCTCGGCGGCCCGCAGAACCTGGGAGTTGTAGGGACCGGCGAGACCACGGTCGCCGGCGCAGACCACGAACGCGACCCGCTCGACCTTCTCGGCCCGGCGGAGCAACGGATGGTCGACGGCCGCACCGCCGGCGGCCAGATCCTCGATGACCCCGGTGAGCATCTCGGAGTATGGCCGGGCCGCTTTGGCCCGTTGCTGCGCCCGGGCTACCCGGGTGGCGGCGATAAGCTCCATGGCCCGGGTGATCTTCTTGGTGTTGCGGACGCTCCCGATTCGGCGCCGCAAGACCCGTTCTGCGCCTCCTGGCATTACTTCCTACCTTCTACTTGCGACGTTTCGACCGCCGGTCGAAACTCGGGGTCGAGGACAAAATCCGAGACACGCCGAACCTCGAGGGCGAGGACGAAGTCA
>JAOUGG010000972.1 GCA_029857855.1 Acidimicrobiia bacterium
CAGGAGCACACCCTGTTTCCCCACCTCTCGGTGATCGACAACGTGATGTTCGGGATCCGCGACGGTGGTCGCAAGGCGGCCAGGGAACGGGCGTCGGAGGCGCTGGCCGTCGTCGAACTGGCCGGCTTCCACGATCGCTATCCCCATGAATTGTCCGGTGGCGAACGCCAGCGGGCGGCCCTGGCCCGGGCACTCGCTCCTCGTCCCGCGCTGATGCTGTTCGACGAACCGTTCGCCAGTCTCGACCCCAACCTCCGGACCCAGTTGCGCCACGATGTGATCGGCGCGCTGCGGGCGACCGGAACGCCTGCGGTGTTCGTCACCCACGATCAGAACGAGGCGCTCGCGGTCGGCGATCAGCTGGCGGTGATGCGGGCCGGGCGCATCGAACAGATCGGCGCACCACCTATCGTGTACCACGAGCCGGCCAATCGTTTCGTCGCCGCGTATCTGGGTGAGGCATCGTTCCTGCGAATCACCGACGGGGGAGCGGGGCCGGTCACCGCGCTCGGACCGGTGGCCGTCGACAACGGTGACACCGGGGCCCTCGAGTCCGATGTGGCCATGGTCCGACCCGACGATGTCACGTTCATTCCCGATCCCGATGGGGAGGCGGTCATTGCCGCCATCGAGTTTCGGGGTGTGACCTGGAGTTGCTCGATTCGGCTGGCCGACGGAACCGTCGTGTTGTCGAACCGATCGCACGTCGACCCGGTGGCGGTCGGCGATCGGGGCCGCGTCGAGCTGATGGCCGGACACCCGCAGATCCCGATTCCCGCCGACCGGTGACCGCGCCGCACCTCGGCGACGGCCAGCGAGGTGAGTTGACCGGCCGCCATGTCGACGTGCTGGTCGTCGGTGGTGGTCCCTGCGGTCTCACTGCCGCGCTGGCCGCGGTCCGTCGGGGATTGTCGGTCGATCTGGTGGAGTCGGCCGCGCACCTCGGCGGTATGGCCTCGTCGTTCACCGTCGCCGGCCAGCGGGTCGATCTCGGCAGTCATCGCCTTCATCCGGCCGCCCCACCTCGAGTCCTCGATCTGCTGACCGATTTGTTGGGCTCCGACCTTCAAGTACGGCGGCGCAACGGTCGGCTGCGGGTGCGGGAGCGCTGGGTTCGCTTTCCGCTCGAACCGCGGGATATGGCCCGGAACCTGCCGCCGTCGTTCATGCTGCGGGCCGCCGTCGATGGGCTGACCGGGCCGATGCGCCACGCCAGTGACGATTCGTACGCCGAGTTCGTTCGGGCCGGTCTCGGTCCGGCGGCGTTGCGCGAGTTTCACGGACCGATGGCGGCCAAGCTGTGGGGTTTGCCGCCGGAGCGCCTCAGCGCCGTTCTCGCCCGCAAGCGGATCTCTCAACGCACTCCCGGCCGGATCCTGACCGGGGTCGCCTCGACCACCCGCAACCGGGGAGCGACGTTCCTCTACCCTCGCCTCGGCTACGGCCAGATCACCGAGCGCCTGGCCGACTCGGCGGTCGAAAACGGTGCCGTCCTGCGAACCGGTTGCTCGGTCATGTCGCTGACCGGTGCGGCCGACGGTGCGACGGCGACCCTCTCCGATGGGGAGGCTACGAAGGCCGAACGGGTGCTGTGGACGGCACCCGTCGAGGCACTCCGTCACCTGCTTGCTCCCGACACCGAGTCGACGCCGACGATGCGAGCACTAGTGCTCGTCTACCTGGCCCTCGACCAGTCACGCTACACCTCGTTCGACGCTCACTACGTCCCGACACCGGGCGTGGCCTTCTCCCGCCTCTCCGAACCCAAGAACTATCGCGACGGGCCCGACCCGACCGATCGAACCGTCCTGTGCTTCGAGATTCCCTGCACGGTCGGCGACGAGATCTGGCGTTCGGACGACCATACTCTGGCCGACCGCGTGCTCGACGGGCTCGACCGGCTGGAATTGCCGCCGGTTCGCGTCGTCGAAACGGCCGTGCGCCGCCTCCCATCGGTCTACCCGGTCCTGACCGTCGACGAGGCCGGCGCGGCCGCGTCGTCCACCGATGTCGTGGAGTCCGAGCTCATG
>JAOUGG010000973.1 GCA_029857855.1 Acidimicrobiia bacterium
CGGTGGCCGGAGTGGGCCAATGGCGAAGCCCGGGTCGGTATCGGCGTCAACGCCTGAAACGCCTCGATTCGGTCCCTCCGACCTGACGCGACCCGCCCTGGTTGCCTCGTCGAAAGCGGCCGGGTCTAGAGAAAGCTGTTGGTGAGAATGTCGGCGATCCGGGTCGCCATGTCATGGGCGAACGCCTCGGTGACCCCGATCGGCGTCACCTGGATCGTCTCGTTGAGATGGTTGGTCACCGAACCGGTCCCGTCGGGCTCGATCTGCAACACCGTGCCGCAGGGCTGGGTCAACTCGTCGACCGAGTCGGCCAGCACGATGTAGCCCGAGGTCGGTGCCAGGTCGAAGCCCGGCTCCTGGTCGTCACCCGCCGCCTCCCGGATGTTGATCGTGTCGGCGTCGTCGCCTCCGGCCGGGACGACCGGAACCTCGGCGGTCGGTTGCGGGTCGTCGGCGATCGGCGCGTCGGGATCGACCTCCACCGCCGTGGTGGTGCTGGACGCCTGCTTGATCGCCTCCTCGCGGGCGGGCTGGCGGGCCGCCTCATCGGCCCTGGCGCCGTCGGCGCCGTCGATGACAGTGATCACGAACGGGCTGTCGTCGTCGACCGACATGATGGCGGGGAGTGCCCGGGCCCAGTTCCAGCTCGTGGCCGTGTTCTTGCCCGACCGGATGGCGAACTGCACCTCGCCGGGCATCGACAGTGCGGCCAGGGAGAGGATCGCATGGCGGCACGCGGCGAGGCGGGCGGCGCGTTTCCCGACGATACCGAGGGGTCCGTAGAGCAGGTTGGCCGTAACCGGAACCCACGGAAGGAGACTCATCTCCACGATCGGCTCGTGCAGGATCTCGGGAATCAGCTCCGGAGTGTCGAACCTCGGCTCCCACGGGATATTGGCGTAGCCCACCCCGAACCGGCCGAACAGCGGGTGTTCCCGACTGCGCTCCCACAGGCCGGGGTCGAGCCGCGACAAGCGGGTCTTCAGCTCCTCGGGATCGGGATGCAGGAGCCGGTGGCGTTCGGCCACCACCGATCGTGTCTGCCGGATCGACTGCAGGAAATCCCATGCGTTGTGGCCGACCGCTCCCCTGGTCAATGGATTCCTGTTGATGATCGTGCCGAGGCGCGAACCGGTCAGTTGATCGGGCGCCAGCGGCTGCTCCGCGCCGAGGGCCGGGACGCTGATGGCGGAGATGGAGGCGAAGGCGGCGCCGATCGACTCCATTCTGGATTCGGGGCTGGCCGGGGGCCGGGGACGGCGAACGGAGAAGCACGCGCTCGAGACGTTCAGCAGCGCTTCGCCGATGAGCATGGGTTCGTCGACGTCGACCTCGTCGAGGACGGCATGAGCGGACCCGGGGTGGACGATCACCTCTCCGTTCTCGAGAACCCGGAGCGAGAACGAGCCGCCCTCGTTCGACTCGTTGAACTCGAACGCCCGACCCACCGTGAGCTTCATCATCGACCCGGCGGTCAGACCGGCCACCTGCCGCATTTCGAGGTGGGTTCCGTTGGACTCGCCACCGGTTCGAGCGTTTCCGGTCGTTGCGGCCGATTCATGACCGGTCGTCTCCCCGGTTTCGCCCGCGGTCGTTACGGCTGCCTCCGAGCCGTCGTCACCGTCGCCGGTCTCGTCGGCGGGGTCGGCGTCGGCCTCGGCATCGACATCGGTCCCGGGATCGTCTTCGCCATCGTGCTCGGGATCGTCTTCGCCATGGTGCTCGGGATCGGGTTCGGGTCCGGGTTCATGCTCGACATCGTGCCCGAGATCGGGTTCGGGTTCGGCGTCAACGTCGGCGTCAACGTCGGCGTCAACGTCGGCGTCAACGTCGGCGTCCACATCGACCGTCGTCGCCGATTCGGATTCGGCGATCGCCGCCATCTCGGTGCCGCGGTGGAACTCGCCGGATACGGTGCCGAGAATCACGGTTTCGGTTTGGTCGGTGCCCGCTTGGTCGGCCTCCACGGAGGTTGGAGGCGTGGTGGGAGCCGCGGTGAACGGCTTCGTGACGTAGTTCTCCGATGAG
>JAOUGG010000974.1 GCA_029857855.1 Acidimicrobiia bacterium
AACAATCCCAACATGCATCCCCGTCGGAACCGACGAAGGCATCAACCACGACAGTGTCGCCACATTCGACAACCTCGCCGCAGTGCCGAAATCGGTACTCACCAGGAAACTCGGCCAGCTCGGCATCGCTGGGCGTCAACAGATCTGCGCAGCCCTCGACGCCATGGCAAACTGCTGAACCTTGTGGTGACCGGAAAGTGGCGCGTGGGTGTCCCCGTGCCGCTCGAAAATACGAATGGGTGCCGACGGGAACGTCTACCTCGCTGTTGTAATGTAAGGTGCGCGGGCACGCAGGGCGGTTGGCTGGTCGATCGCCAATCGTCAGTAGGCCGAACTCGTAGCTAGCCGAGATGGAGCGTCTAAGTCACGCCGACTGATCCAACTGGTGGATCACAACACTCCGGCGTTCCGGCCCGGCCCAACCACACGGAACGGCGAACGCGGACGGTGAAGTGGAGCGTCGCCCGCTCGACGAACACCTACTCGCCACGGTCAGTGTCTGCCACGGACTTCCTGCCGGTGATATCGGACACCCCAGGGGTGCCGTTCCCGGACGCCTGTTCTCGAACCAGCTCGGTCGACTTAGGACTGGTCGAGGGGGACCGCTTCGACCCAGCCGTGCCCTCCCATTCGCTGCCGATAGGCCGACAGGACCCGGGACCTCGCTGAGGCAAGGCTCTGCGGGTAGCTCGGATCGAACGGCTCGGTCAGACCTCGCTCGAGCTGCCCCGCGATCTTGTCGATCACAACGACCTCGGCATGATGGCTCGCGGCGATCCGACCGGTCTCGCACACTCGGTGGAAACACTCGAACAGCACGAGAAGCTCGTCGTCCGTGAGGTCGATCATGGGGCCTATGTTGGTGACGTCACATCCGACCCAGATGGGATGCCACATGAAGTCTGACGGTGACAGGTCCAAGAGCTGTCGAAGCGGCGGCCTTTCCATCATCGCCAAAATAGTCGGTCATCGAGCAGTACCGGCCGATATCGATTGGGGCACGTGCTCGGTAACGCGACCACGCAGAATACCAAGAGCGTGAGCTGCCGGCCGGACAAGATCTCGGCATTCCGCCCACAGTCAGGTTCGCCCAAGGGCCAAGACAATGGTGTCGGTCGGCGTAGGGGTCAGCATCGCCACCATCGCTCGCAGGGCGAGGACATCGACCAGGTAGTGACCGACATCGACCGAGCCCACTACGTCGATGTGCTCGCCGTGGCCATGCCGCTCGGCCAGGTCGGCCAGGTCGGCCATCAGATCGAGAAAGACCCTCGCCCCGGGCAGCGCGCTGGCTGTGATACCAGCGCTCGGCCTCATCCAGCGTCGTCGACGAGTCGCCAGTCTCACGGCGGGCCATGACCAACAACGCCTCGTCGTACGCCTCGACCAAGTCAGACCCGGCTATCGCCCGCAAGTTGTCCACCTCGGCATCAGCCATGTCCGCCATCTTAGACCGGAGGTACGACAACAAGGAGCCAACCCCTCCCCCGCGCCTCGACACCCCGACCCATCCGACCGCCAACACCCAACCTGCCGAAACTAGTTCAAATCTGTTGGCTGCCAAAGTGGGTGCCAAACTCTCCGTGTCTCACCGGAATCCTCCGGACTCACCGGACCGACGGCCGGACAGAACCCTGCTCACCGGACTGCACCGGACTCCCTGGACAGTTCTCTGGAAGCTCGTAATCCGCAGGTTCCGGGTTCAAGTCCCAGGGGGCGTACCACTCCACAGGCCGCTCACCAGGGACAACACCCGGTCGGCGGCCCTTGCTACGCCCGGCAGCGGCCCCGGGTGCCAGAGAGGGTGCCTAACTCACCAACCGAGACCACCCGTTAGACTCGACTCGCTGCTGTCGGTCCTACGACGATTTGACCAGCTCATCTTCTGGCTTCAGGACGTAGTCATGTGTCTGCGAGGTCCGAAGACCGGCTTGATCCGATGCCGTCACCGCGAACGTTGTTTGCGGCAACTAGAGGCAAATCAGCGATTGCGAACCTCGGCCCTACGGTGCCCTTAGGATCGTG
>JAOUGG010000165.1 GCA_029857855.1 Acidimicrobiia bacterium
ACGACGGGGCCCAGGGTGGGGAGCGGGTCGAGGCCTTCGACCAGCTGCTGGTGGCCACCGGGCGGAGTCCGAACAGCGAGGATCTGCATCCAACCGCAGCCGGCATCTCCGTCCATCCCGACGGCCGGATCGAGGTCGACGACACGATGGCCACATCGGCCTCCGCGGTGTGGGCGATCGGTGACGTGGCGAATCCCCATCAGCTCAAACATCTCGCCAACCGGGAAGCGGAGATTGCGTTCTGGAACATGGCCCACCCCAACGATCCACGGCGGGGCGACACGAGCGTGTTGCCCCACGCCGTGTTCAGCGACCCCCAGGTCGGTTCCGTCGGTTACACCGAGGCCGAGGCGCAGGCCCACGGCCACGAGTATGTCGTCGGCCGCCGTGACTACGGCGGCACCGCCTACGGTTGGGCGCTCGAAGACGACTCGTCGTTCGCCAAGGTGATCATCGACCTCGCGACCAAGCACATTCTGGGTGCCCATATTCTTGGGCCGCAGGCGGCCACACTGATTCAGCTGATCGCTCAGGCCATGACGTTCGGGCAGCGGGCCGACGAGCTGGCCACCGTGCCGTACTACGTCCATCCGGCACTCACCGAGGTGGTCGAGAACGCCCTGTTGGACGGGCTCGCGAAGATCCCGTCGTAGGCAGCGGGCCCTAGCTCCGTGGGTGACAACGCTCTCACCAGGGGTAGCTTTTTCGGGTACAACGGAAGGCATGAGGTGTTGCCATGCCGTCTGATTTCGATGCGCTGACCGATCTGCTCGACCTGGTTCCGATCGGCTGTCTCCTGCTCGATGACGGTGTGATCATGGCCGGCAACGAGGAGGCGCTGGCGACGATGGCGATTCCGCGGGAACGCCTGGTCGGTGTCCCACTGGCCGAGCTGCTGGTGCCGGAGTTCGAGGAGGCCTACGAGCAGATGCTGTCCGGCCTCGGGACCGAACCGGCGTCGGTGGCGGTACGACTGGCCGCAGGTCTTGCCCCGATGGAACTGTCGGCTCGGGCCCTGCCGAACGGTCGCACGATCGTGGGTGTACGTTCGATGGCCACCGAACACCACTACTCGGCCCAGTCGGGAGGGGCGCTGACCCACGACCTGGTGACGGGGTTGCCCGACCACTTCCACGTGCTCAGTCAGCTTCATCAGCGTCTGTCGGCACCTAAACGTCTGCCGATGGCGATCATGTGCCTGTGGGTCGACGACCTGGGCCAGCTGGCCGACCTCCACGGACACCGGGCCGTGGAGCGGATCATCAAAGAGGTCTCCGGGCGCATTCAGCACAAGCTGCGGGCCCCCGACATGATCGGTCGATTCGAGGAGGCTGGATTCCTCGTGCTCATGACCACCGACTCCCAGGCGGAACAACTGACCGAGGTGGCCGAAAGGCTGCGCGACGAGGTGGCGTTTCCCATCGAGATCGACGGCAAGCTGCTGTCGTTCACCGCCAGTGTGGTGGTGGCGTCGATCGCCCGTCATCGGCCGTCGATCGAGCGTGTTCTCGCCCTGCTGGAGGCGGCCGCCAACCGCGCCGTCGTCAGCGGCGGCAACCGCACCGACGTTCTCGCCATCTGACGAACCGGGTCGGCGCCGCAACTCGCCCGCGCTGATCGCCGGATGTATTGTCGATGGTGGATGAGCTACGACGAGGGTCTGTTCGACGTGGGGGAGGGGCTGCACGCCTACTTGCAACCCGACGGGGGCTGGGGTTGGAGCAATGCCGGTCTGGTCGTCGGCGGTGAGCAGTCGTTGCTCGTCGACACGCTGTTCGACCTGAAGCTCACGGCCACGATGCTGGAGCGCATGGCACCGGTGACGGGGCCGCGGCCGATACGGACACTGGTCAACACCCACGCCAACGGCGACCACTGCTACGGCAATCAGCTGGTCGAAGGCGCCGATGTCATTGCGTCGGCGGCGTCGGCCGCCGAGATGGCGGAGCTTCCGCCGGCCGGGCTCGCTGCGCTCATGGCCGGGGATTTCGGTGAGACAACGAACGCCTACCTGGCCGAGGCCTTCGGTGCCTTCGAGTTCAACGGGATCGAACCACCCAGGCCGACCACCACGTTCACCTCCTCACTGTCGCTCGATGTCGACGGCCGGGCGGTTGAGCTGATCGAGGTCGGACCGGCCCACACCGCCGGCGACGTCCTCGTCCACGTTCCCGATGCGAAGGCCATCTTCACCGGTGACATCCTCTTCATCGGGGGGACGCCGCTGATCTGGAACGGCCCGGTGGAGAACTGGATCGCGGCCTGCGACCTGATCATCGGTCTGGGATGCGATGTGATTGTTCCGGGCCATGGGCCGCTCACCGATCACGCCGGGGTCGCCGCGGTGAGCGACTATCTCCACTACGTGCGATCCGAGGCGGTGGCCCGGTACGAGGCGGGATTACCGCTGTTCGACGCCGCACGCGACATCGAACTGGGCCCCTACGAGGACTGGCTCGACTGGGAGCGCATCGTGATCAATGTCGACTCGATCTACCGGGAACTCGAACCGAACCGGGAGCCGACCCACATCGTCGACCTGTTCCGGATGATGGCCGAGCTGAAACTCCACAAGTAGTGGGCGTTGGCCGGTTGGCCGGTTCTGATCAGATGGCGAGGACCGAGTAGCCGTCGACGACGGTGAGGCTCTGGGATGACGGTGGTGGCGGCACATCGAGTCCATGCTGCTCGGCTCGAACCTCGCCGATCCACTTGCTGTGCTGATATTCGTGGTTGACGACCGCGGTCAGCAGTGTGCCTGCGATGAGGCGGAGTTGGGCTGGGGCGCCGACGCGGCCGTCGTCGATCTGACCGATTCGGAATCGAACCCGATCGGCGACCGTCGACCGGTACCGGGCGATTCGGTCGACGTCGGGGAGATCACCTCGATCCGGTTCGGGAGTGGCCGAATCCATGAGCCCGTCGAGGTCCGGGTCGGGGCTCTGCTCGGCCGCGGTGAGATTACGAATCAGATAGTGGGCCACCGCGGCCTGGTGGCCGAGATGCCATCCGATGGCACTCGAATCCGGCTCGGGACGCCACGCGACCTGGGCCGGCGACAGATCGGTCCACAGTGAGTCGGTCCAGGCCACGGCGCGGTCGTATTCGACCAACAGCTCGGAAAGGGTGAGGTTCATGCTGCGTTCCTTCGGTTGAGGTCGTCGATGATCCGGGCGGCCACCGTCTCAGCCCGTTCGAGGGCGCCTTCGATGTGCCCGGGGGACGTGGAGGAAGTCTCGGTGGCCGACCAGTGCAGTCGGCCGTCGAGCGCCGCAGTCCTCCACGCCGGGTGGCCGTACGTGCGGTAGTCGCCCGCCACGCCGGTGTCGGGAGGCGAGGTGTCGGGCTCGGACCGCCAGTCGGCAATGTACAACTCGACCGGCTCGGGGGTCGACGGCCCGAAGAGCGCCGATAGCTGACGGACGATGGCGTCCGGTTCGGGGGCGACGGAGTCGGCGGTCGGGAGGGGAGCGAACCCGAACAGCGCAGCCGGCCGGCCGGCCGGTCCGCTCATATCGTGTAGTTCCCGCATCGGGCCGACGTGGCTGATCGCTGCGCCTGAGAGGCCGTGGTCGCGCCAGAAGGCGGAATCGAACACGGCGACGACCTTCGCCATCGAGCCCATCCACGTCGGCGTCCGGCGAGCAAGGTCGACCAGTGTGGCGGGAAGTGCGGGATCGAACCGAATCCGGCTGACGGCGAGGGCAGGAGGCAGGGCGAGTACGACATGTTCGGCCTCGAGGGCGCCTGCGCCGGTCTCCACCCTCAGCCCGTCGGTTCGGGCGCTCACCGCCAGGACCGGACGGTCGGTGGCCAGGCAACCGGGCGCGAGCCGTTGGGCGAGGCGGTGCGCGAGATCCTGAGCTCCGAGCGAGAAGCGGCCTGCCGGTACGTCGATCGGATTGCCGTCGAGCCGTCGGGTGCGCTGAGCATCCTGATAGACGGCATCCCCGGCGAGATGTTGGTTGTGGATCGGCAGGCCCAGTTCGTCGATGAGGCTCAAGACGCGACCCTCGTGCGGCCAGAACCAGGTCGCACCGAGATCGACGGGCCCGGTCGGACCGGACACGGTGTGCAGGCGTCCCCCGGTCCGTTGGCGCGACTCGAGCAGCAGCACGTCGATATGGGCCGCGGTCAGCAGGTCGGCAACCCTGAGGCCTGAAATTCCGGCTCCGATGACAATCACCCGGGTCATGGGATCAACGATAGGCGAGGCGCTCGATTGTGCAGGCGGAGGGATCGGCGCAACTCAGCTACGGCGATGTGGCCCGCCGGCTCGTTATTCCGATCCAGCCATGACGTCGGGCGTGCGCCGCTACCGGCTGAGCAGGGGTGCGTAGGCGTCGAGCGCGGCGAGGACCTCGTCGCGGGGGCCCTGCGGGAGTTCGAGGAGCGCCCGCTGGGCTCCCTGTTCGGCCAGGTCGTCGAGGGCCTGGGCGTCGGGCCGGGCCCGGAACACGCCCAGATGGATCGACTTCGGGTCTCGGCCTCTGGCCTCGCAGGCCTCCTCGATCAGATCCAGACCCTTGAAGTTTGAGGCGCCGATCGGCATCCAGCCGTCGCAGAACTCGGCGATGTCACCCGCCGTCTTCGGGCCGACCGAGCCGCCGAGGATGATCGGCGGATGTGGGTCCTGGACCGGTTTCGGCCACGACCAGCTCGGGGAGAACGAGACGTGATCGCCGTCGTAGGATGCCTCCTCGGCCGTCCACAGTTCCTTCATGGCCAGCACACATTCCCGGATGCGGTCCCGGCGCTCGGAGAAGACGAGTCCGTGCTCCTTGTATTCTTCCACGTTCCAGCCGTAGCCGATGCCGAAGACGAACCGTCCGCCGGAGATCATGTCGATCGACGCCACCTCCTTGGCCGTCCAGATCGGATCACGCTGAGCGAGCAGGCAGATCCCCGTGCCGACCTTGAGCGTGGTGGTCGTGGCCGCCACAGCCGAAAGAGCCACGAACTGGTCGTGGGTCCGCCAGTAGTACTCGGGTAGCGGTGGGGCGCCCTTGCGGCCACCCCACGGCGTGATACGGGAGGTTGGGATATGGGAGTGCTCGGGAAACCAGAGCGACTCGAATCCTCGTTCCTCGACGGCCTGGCCGAGTTCGACGGGTTGCATGGTCTGGTCGGTGGGGAAGATGAAGACGCCGATGTCCACGGACGAACGCTCCTTGCGGTGAACGGAGGCCCGGTCGACCGACCGGGTCGGGTTGGATGCCTGATCGACCTTAGCCCGTGAAGTTGCGCCGCACCGCCTTGGTCACACCGGGATTGCCGCCCAGTGAGATGGTGAGCGGGGTCGGCAGCTCGTGGGCCAGGACATCCCACATCCGGTCGAGCAGTTCGGCCTGCATCAGGAGCTCGCGGGTCACGTTCAAAGACGCCTGGCGGCGGATCGAGTCGGCCACGGAGCGGATACCGACCAGCGTTGCGGCGACGCCGAGGTCCAGTGGAGCGGTGCCGGCGGCTCGGGCGGCTCGAACCCGGGACTCCGCATCGGCCGACAGGAGGATGACGAGGCCGTCAACAACGATCTCGTAGTCGGACCGGGGGCCGCGCGGATTGCGGATCAGCAATGTCTGGGTCGCGCTGCGACCGGCCTGACGGGCAAGACGGGCCATCTGGGCCTGCACCCCGGCCACCCACGTCTGCCGCCGCCGAGCCCCGCTGCCGGGAGCCGACGCGGAACGCCGGGGCCTCACGAACACATCGGGCGTCGGGGCCCGGTGGGGAATGACCGTTCGGTCGTACTCGGCCCGGCGTTTCGTGTCGGACAGCACCCGCCACGCTTCGTTGATCCGCGCCATCGCCTGGGGCACGACGTCGGCGGCCACATCGGGGTGGCGCTCCCAGGCCAGGCGCCTGTAGGCCTTACGAAGATCGGTGAACGAGCAGTCCGGGGCCACTCCCAAGATCTCGTAGTATGTGGGTAGACGGCCCTGGGCCATCCCCCCATTGTGTCAACTCCGGCGGCGAAAGCGAGTAGCGATTTGTCAGTGAAAGGCCGGTCCTCCCAGCACGATCGGTTCATCCTCCACATCACGTCCCGTGAATCGTGGCGAGCGCAGCAGAATGCGGAAAGGGAGGGGAGGGGAGGATTTCGCGACCCGTCGCTCGATGCCGAGGGTTTCATTCACTGCTCGACCATCGATCAGTTCCTTATCCCTGCCAACGAACGTT
>JAOUGG010000166.1 GCA_029857855.1 Acidimicrobiia bacterium
GCCGCAGCCGTCCTGGCCACGATGGCCACGCTGCCCGCGATCAGGGCTCAGGTCGAGGTGACCGGCTACATACCGCTGACCGACAACATGACCGGTCCCGACGCCCAACGCCCGGGCGACGTGTTCACGGCCCGCAACGGCAAGACCGTGGAGGTTCTCAACACCGATGCCGAGGGTCGACTCATCCTGGCCGACGCGTTGAGTCTGGCCGCCGAGTCCGATGCCGATGCGATCATCGAGATGTCGACCCTTACCGGCTCGGCCACTGCGGCACTCGGACAGTCCTACGCCGCGCTGTTGGCCACCGACGACGACCTGGCGGCCCGTATCGAGGCGAGTTCGACCCGAACCGCCGAGAAGCTGTGGCGGTTGCCTCTGCCGGAGGAGTATCGTTCGCAGCTCGATTCGTCGGTCGCCGACCTTCGCAACATCGGCACCAGCCCCTACGGCGGAGCCCTCATCGCCGGGCTGTTCCTCAAGGAGTTCGTCGGCGACAAGCCGTTCGCCCACATCGATCTCGGCCTCTCGGCGCTCTCCGAGGCGAGCAAGGGTATCAACGTCAAGGGTGCAACCGGCTACGGGGTTCGCCTCCTGATCGACACGCTGGCCGACTGGTAGAGCTCGCACCGGGCAATCAGCGCTTGGACATCTGGTAAATCGGCACTCCGCCGTGCCGATAGGTCCTGGAATGGCCGCCCCGACCCGAGACAAGCCCGAGATCGAGGCACCCGCGGGCGACGGCCCGTCGGGTCGCCGGGGCGTGCTCCGCCGGCGGGCCTTCGTCGTCGCCTGTGATGTCGGAGCGCTCATCGCCGGGGCACTGATCGCCCGACGGTCGGTGCCGACCGCCGACCTGCCGTGGTGGTCGGTCGTCTTGTTCGCGTTGACGTTCTGGCTGTTCATCATCGCGTCGAACCTCTACAACTCCCGTCTGGCCACCGATCGAAACGAGGAGCTGGCCCGGGTGGCACGCAGTGGCGTGCGGGCTGTCATCGTGCTCGGACTCGTGGTGGTCGTCCTCGGTGTCGACGTCGGCTACCGGTCGATCATGTTCCTGTTGTTGTCGTCGGTGTCGACGGTGGGGGTCGTGCGGGAGTGCCTACGGTTGTGGTTCGCCCGGCGCCGTCAGGCAGGCCAGGGTCTCTGGGGTTCGGTGCTCGTGGCGGGGGAGGAGGAGGCTGTCGACTTCCGCCGCCGTATCGAAGCCGACAGCTCGAGTCCCCACATCGTCCTTGCCCATGTCGATCCGGACGAGTGTGAGGGGGCCGAGGAACTCGTGACCAGGACGGTGAGCGCCGCTCGGCGGTCGGGGGCCCAGGGGGCGATCGTGGTCGAGTCGCTGCTCGACGCCCGAACCGCCAACGCCCTGGTGCGGGGTCTGCTTCAGGCCCATCTGTATGTCGACCTGGCGTCGACGCTGGTCGACATCTCCGCCGACCGGTTGGCCACACGCAGCCTCGGCTCCGGCATCGTGACCTGGATTGCACCGCGGCCCAAGTCGGGCTGGCGGGGCCGGGCGAAGCGGTTGTTCGACGTCGTCGTGGCATCGACGGTGCTGGCGGTCGTGAGCCCGGTGTTCGCCGTGATCGCTCTCGTGATCAAGGTGACGTCGCCAGGAGCGGTCTTCTTCCGCCAGGAGCGGGTTGGTCGCTACGGCGAACCGTTCGACATGTTGAAGTTCCGATCGATGGTGGTCAACGCCGAGGAGCTCCTGGCCGAGCTCCAGCTCGGCAACGAGGGCTCAGGTCCCCTGTTCAAGATGAAATCCGATCCGCGTGTCACGTCGATCGGTCGCTTCATCCGCAAGAGCTCACTCGACGAGTTGCCCCAACTGCTCAACGTCCTGCGCAACGAGATGAGCCTGGTGGGGCCTCGCCCGGCGCTGCGGGCGGAGATGGCGGACTGGGAACCGGCCCTGTACGCACGGCTGGACGTCAAGCCGGGAATCACCGGAATGTGGCAGGTCTCCGGCCGGAGCGGGACCACCTTTGCCGAGTACACGCGGCTCGATCTGTACTACGTGCACAACTGGTCGATGCTGGTCGATCTGTCCATCATGTTGCGCACCATCCCCGCCGTGCTGCGGAGCGAAGGCGCCTACTGACGGAACGCCCGAGCCGGGTCGATCACGCGGCGTCGGCCGGATCCCGCTCGACCGACCAGGTGGTCAGCGATCGCCGCTGGGTGCGGCGGCGTTGCGTGTCGAGCCAGATCTGGTGGGCGTCCCGCAGATGCTCGGGTAGCCGCTTGACCTGCCGGGCCGTGAGTGGAGCCATCCGGCGCCGCACCACGAACAATTCGCCGTTCCGCTGGGCCAACTGGAAACGGCAGGCACGACCGACGGCACGCCAGAACGGACCATGCTTTCCGCCTTTCATTCCGAGACCGAGCTCCCGGGCCCATTCGAGCGGATCGAGTTCGAAGCCGTCGGGGCTGCGCTCCAACCGGGCGGCCAGTCGTCGCACGAGAAACAGGCAGGACGGACCGAGAACGGCCAGCCAGAACTGCTCGACGTACGGCGAGCGGGGATCGTGGCCCAGGCTGTCGAGGACGGGGTCGTGCCACGAGCGGACGAGCAGCCGATCCTCGGGAAACACGGGTTCGGATCGGTCGGTGACCGGTGGCGGTGGCGACTGGCCGGCAACGGTGGCGAGGTTGTGGGAGGCGGGCATGACGGGTTCTCCTGATGGATGGTCGGAGCCGTGGAGGCTGACGAACAGCGAGCAGAGGGAAGGATTCGCCGGTGCCGGTGTGGGGCACGTGACCGATCTGGTTCGACCCTAGGCGCAGCAATAACAGAAATCAAGAGTAAACAGAAGAAATACAGAATATTGAGTGTCGGCACTGACCGGCGAGGGGCGACCTCGACTGGTGGCTGCCCGCGTCAGCCAATACGGTACGTCGGGTGACCGACGAGAGCGCCGCCAGTGAATCCACCGCTGCATCCGCCGTTGAATCCGTCGCTGGTCCGAGCCCCGCGGCCGTCGCAGCTGAGGCCGCTCGGCTCGTCGACCGGGCCGAGCGGGTGGTCGTTCTCACCGGCGCCGGCATCTCGACCGACTCCCGAATTCCCGACTTCCGAGGCCCCCAGGGTGTCTGGACCAAAAACCCTGCCGCCGAGAAGGCGGCCACACTGCAGAACTACGTGGCCGAGCCCGAGCTGCGGCGCCAGGCCTGGCGGGTCCGACTCGACAGCCCCATGTGGGCCGCGGAACCGAATCCGGGACACCGGGCTCTGCTTCGGCTGGAGCGACGGAGCAAGCTCTACACGTTGGTCACCCAGAACGTCGACGGCCTCCATCACGCGGCGGGTTCCGATCCGACCCGCATCGTCGAGGTCCACGGAACGGCCCGGGAGGTCGCCTGCCTGCGTTGCGACTACCGCGATCCGATGCAGGTCGCGCTCGATCGCGTGCGACAGGGGGAGGACGACCCCGACTGTCCCACCTGTGGTGGAATCCTCAAGTCGGCCACGATCAGCTTCGGGCAGAACCTGGTCCCGGAGGACATCCGGCGGGCCAACGACGCCGCGCTGTCCTGCGACCTGTTGCTGGCGGTCGGGAGTACGCTCGCCGTCTTCCCGGTCGCCCGGGTGGTTCCGCTCGCCAAACAGACCGGCGCATCGATCGTGATCCTCAACGGCGAACCCACCGAGATGGATCACCTGGCCGATGTGGTGGTTCGAGGTTCCATCAGCGACCTCCTGCCGATCATCGTCGGCTGACCGCCGTCGTCCGGAACGCGGTCGATAGGGTTGAATCCAGGTCGGTCCGAACAACCGGCCATCCCGGGAAAGGAAGCTGATGACGTCGTTTCGTGAGCTGCTGGCGGCCACGAGGTCCCAGATCAAAGAGGTCGATCCGGCGACCGCGTCCGACGCACTCGCCGCCGGAGCCGTACTACTCGACGTCCGCGAACCCGACGAGATCGCGCAGGGTGTCGTGCCGGGATCGATACACATCGTGCGGGGTAATCTCGAGGCGCAGGTCGAGTCGCGGCTGCCCGACAAGTCGGCTGCCGTGGTGGTCATGTGCGCCGGCGGAACGAGATCGGCCTTCGCGGCCAGAACGCTCCAGGAGCTCGCCTACACCGATGTGGTGTCGATGGACGGGGGCTTCAACCGCTGGAAGGACGAGGGTCGATCGTGGCAGATCCCGTCGATGCTGAGCGCCGACCAGCGAAATCGCTACAGCCGTCATCTGCTGTTGCCCGAGGTCGGCGAGGAAGGTCAGAAGCGGCTGCTCGGATCCCGGGTTCTGCTCCTCGGTGCCGGTGGTCTCGGTTCGCCCGCCGCACTCTACCTGACGGCGGCCGGCGTCGGCACGCTCGGCATCGTCGACATGGACTCGGTCGACGAGTCGAACCTCCAGCGCCAGATCCTCCACAATCGTGATCGGGTGGGGGAGCGCAAGGTCGATTCGGCTCGGACGACGTTGGCCGCGCTCAACCCGGACGTCGACATCGTCACCTTTGACACGCGCCTGGCGGCCGACAACGTCGAGGCGATCCTGGAGGGATTCGACGTCGTCATCGACGGCGCCGACAACTTCGTGAGCCGCTACCTGTTGAACGACGCCTCGGTGAAGCTCGGCATACCCGTGGTGCACGGATCGATCTTCCGCTTCGAGGGCCAGGTCACCGTCTTCGATCCCCTCCGGGGCCCGACCTACCGCGACTTCCTACCCCAGCCGCCACCACCGGAACTGGCGCCGAGTTGCTCGGAGGCCGGGGTGCTGGGAGTGCTGCCGGGGATCATCGGCTCGTTGCAGGCGCTCGAGGCGATCAAGCTGCTCCTCGATGTGGGCGATCCGTTGATCGGCCGGCTGCTCACCTTCGATGCCCTGGAGCTGTCGTTTCGTGAATACAAGCTCAACCCCGATCCGGCCAACGAGGTGACGTGGGCCAATCGCGACCGGATCGAGGTCGTGGAACTCGACGGGGTGTGCGCCCCGAGTGTCGGCGCCTGACGGCGCATCGGTGCCCGACGCCCGAGTGGGGTGAGCATGTCCCCGCCGCCGGCCTCGGCCAGGGACAGCACGGCGAGTGCGAGGTCGGCCTGGAAGTCGGCCGACCGGTCCACGGTGGCGTGAGAGCCAATAGTGGGAGATTGGTGGCCCGAATCGAACCGATTGGACCAGTTTCTCGTTATTGGACTTGAGGTTGCTGGGGTCATGGGTTCATATTGGATCCCAATGACCACGATTGACAGTGCCAAACCCGTCAAATTGGATCCATCAGATCTGGCCTCCCAGCTTGGAGCCTGGTCGGAGGGCAAGGGCCCGCTCTACCGCCAGCTGGCGGCGGCGCTCGCCCAACTCCTCGTCGACGGCGCCATCCGATCCGGAACGCTGCTGCCGCCGGAGCGACGTCTGGCCGACCGGCTCTCGGTGTCCCGCGGCACGGTCGTCAACGCCTACAGCCGGCTCGAGCAGCAGGGATGGATACGTCGGGTACAGGGACGGGGAACGATCGTCACCGGCCCGGCCCGGTCCCAGGTCGACGGCAGCATCGCTCCACCGGACGGCCTCGGCCATCGTCTGTTCAATCCGTCGCTTCGCTCCATCGACATGCTGGTCGCCATACCGGCGGCGCTGCCCGAGGCTCTCGACATCTGTGACCGGATGCGGATCCCGCGTTCGGTCGACATCTGCGACAACGCCGAGCCGGCCGGTATCGATCCACTCCGGCGACGGGTGGCGTCCTGGTACTGCGAGTCCGGGCTGCCGACCAATCCGGAACAGATCGTGATCACGTCCGGAGCGCAGCAGGCGATCGCCCTGGCCATCGAGGCCGTCGTGCAGGCGGGCGACGTCGTCCTCGTCGAATCCTTCACCTGGCCGGGTCTTCTCGACACCGTTCGGGCCAACGGCGGAAGGATCCATGCCGTGCCGATGGACGATCACGGCATCGTCGTAGAGGAGTTCGCCACCATGATCGAGCGGCTCCGTCCCCGCCTGGTGGCGCTGAATCCGCACAACCAGAACCCCACCGGAACCCGCCTGCCGGCCTCGCGGCGCGACGCCGTGGCCGAGTTGTGCGCTCGCTACGGAGTGGCGATCCTCGAGGACCGTGTGGCCGCCATGCTCAACCTCGACCAACAGGTGCCCGCACCGCTGGCCGCCGGCCGTCCGAAGACGGCGCATGTCACGATCGACTCGTTGAACA
>JAOUGG010000167.1 GCA_029857855.1 Acidimicrobiia bacterium
TGACTTCATCGGTTCGGGCGGAGCATGCATCGGAAACCCGAACCCCAATCACCGACCTGAGGGCCACACGTTCATTGTCGACGTCCCCGTGGACGGGATCTACCGGGTTCAGGCTCGACTGACCTGCGCCGAGTTCGGAGGGAGTCAAGCCAACGCGTCAATGCGATTTCGCCTCTATGACCGCGATGACACTCCCTACGACGATGACGACAACGTTCTCCAACCACCAATTGCGGAACAGGTGATCACCAGACCGGACCCGGCGATCTGCCCCACCGACGGATCGGGATGGGCTCCCGGTGCCGATCCCGCTCCCTGGGTCACCATCTCCACGGTGGCTGAAGCCGGGCGTTTCGTGCTGCAGGCCAAGAATCCCGACTACACCGCCGCCCGTCGAAGTCTCTACTCGCTGCGGGTGGTCCCCGAGGTCTCCGATGCCGCCTGTTCCCGAATCGGCCCCTCCGGCTCCTCGGGCTGTCCGACAATCCTGGGCAAGGACTACCTCACCTCCTACACCCACGCGCAGATGTTCTCGGGCGGCGCTGTTGGACAATCGCAGGTGTATCTGGCCGAAATCATCGAAAGCCATGCCGGGAACACGCTGGAGATCGATCTCTTCGACCCGGCTGACGGCCTCGACGAAATGCGGATCGTCGATCCACACGGGAACTACGCCAACCTGTCCTGGTACACGATCGACTGCAGCGACTACGGCTACGCCTGTGGACGGGGCGACATCGGCTCCCGAACCAACCTCCGGAGCCAGACCTGTAGTGGTGATCCTTGTCTCAAACAGGAGAGCGGGGTGTCGTTCCAGGACCGAACGGTACGGGTCCTCATCGACCTGCCGGGGAACTATCAGTGCGCCGAACCCGCCGCCGAGCCGGCGAACTGCTGGTGGAAGGTCGAGTATCGCGACGATGACACGAACGCCAACGAAACCATCACCTGGAGCGCGAGGGTCCTGGGCGACCCCGTTCGCTTGACGGAGTAGCCCGTGCGCGTGACGGAGTGGAAGGCACCACCTCCCTCCGGACGCGTCGAAGCGGCGGAGCCAGGTCCGCCGCTTCGGCTTACTGCTTGTCGAGACCGGGAACGGTTCTAGAGTTCCTGGATCTTCAGTTCGATGTCGACTCCGGCCGGCAACTCGAGACGCTGGAGCGAATCCACCGTCTTGGGGTTGGGCTCGAGGATGTCGATCAGCCGCTTGTGAATCCGCATCTCGAAGTGCTCGCGGCTGTCCTTGTCCTTGTGCGGCGAACGGATCACGCAGAACCGATGCTTCTCGGTCGGGAGCGGGATCGGGCCGCGGAACTCGGCGTTGGTGCGGGCCACGGTCTCCACGATCTTCTTCGTCGATTGATCGACGATCTCGTGATCGTAGGCCTTGAGGCGAATGCGGATCTTTTGCTTGGCCATCTTCTGTCTCGAATCTCAGTCGTTATTTGATGATTTTGGTGTACTCGGGTGTCGGGTGACGACCCTATTTCAGGATCTTCGTCACCCGGCCTGCGCCGACGGTGCGGCCACCCTCACGGATAGCGAACCGCAGACCCTCATCCATCGCGATCGGGTTGATCAACTCAACCGTCATCTCAGTGTTATCACCCGGCATACACATCTCAGTACCCTCCGGCAACTGCACCGTCCCCGTAATATCAGTGGTCCGGAAATAGAACTGCGGACGATAATTCCCGAAGAACGGCTTATGACGGCCACCCTCCTCCTTCGTCAACACATACACCTGCGCCTCAAAATCAGTGTGCGGCGTAATCGAACCCGGCTTCGCCAACACCTGACCCCGCTGCACCTGATCCTTCTCAATACCCCGCAACAACGCACCAATATTGTCGCCGGCCTGCCCCTGATCAAGAAGCTTCCGGAACATCTCCACACCCGTACACGTCGTCTTCTGCGTCGGACGAATACCAATAATCTCCAACTCGTCGCCCGTATTCACCACACCCTGCTCAACCTTACCGGTCACCACCGTCCCCCGACCCGTAATCGAGAACACATCCTCAATCGGCATCAAGAACGGCTTATCCAACTCACGCTCCGGCTCCGGAATATAGGTGTCGACCGCTTCCATCAACTCCATAATCTTGTCACCCGCAGCCTCATCACCCTCCAACGCCTTCAACGCGCTGACATGAATCACCGGCACATCATCACCAGGAAACTCATACTCAGTCAACAACTCACGAGCCTCAAGCTCAACAAGCTCCAAAAGCTCCTCATCATCAACCATGTCGGCCTTGTTCAACGCCACCACAATCGCCGGCACACCAACCTGACGAGCAAGAAGCACATGCTCCCGAGTCTGAGGCATCGGACCATCAGCAGCCGACACCACCAGAATCGCGCCATCAACCTGCGCAGCACCCGTAATCATGTTCTTGATGTAATCCGCATGCCCCGGCATATCAACATGCGCGTAATGGCGAGCCGCAGTCTCATACTCAACATGAGACACATTAATCGTGATCCCACGCTCCCGCTCCTCAGGCGCCTTATCAATATTGTCAAACGCCGTCGCCGTATTCCCCGCCACACGATCCGCCAACACCTTCGTGATCGCAGCCGTCAACGTCGTCTTCCCATGATCAATATGACCCATCGTGCCCACATTCACATGCGGCTTCGTACGCTCGAACTTTGCCTTGCCCATGATGGCGTTTCCCTTTCCTAGAACTTCCTTTGCGGGTTTCGCCGGCCGGCGAAACCCGAGGCGCCCGGGCGATGCCCGGTGCGCGTCACTGGCATCTATTCACCACGGATGCGCTGAACGATCTCCTCCTGCACGTTGGCAGGGGTCTGCTGATAGTTGTGGAACTGCATGGTGTAGGTGGCCCGGCCCTGGGTCTTCGACCGCAGGTCGTTCGAGTAGGCGAACATTTCGGAGAGCGGCACCTCGGCCGTCACCACCTGGTTCAGACCACGGGCCTCCATCTGGCCGACCTTGCCTCGGCGTGAGTTGAGGTCGCCGATGACGTCACCCATGTAGTCCTCGGGGGTGACCACTTCGACCGACATGATCGGTTCGAGCAGGACGGGCTTCGCCTTGCGGGCCACCTGCTTGAAAGCCATCGTGCCGGCGATCTTGAACGCCATCTCGGAGGAGTCCACATCGTGGAACTTGCCGTCGAGCAGCGTCACACGGATGTCGACCGTGGGGAACCCGGCGAGAACACCGGTGGTCATCGCTTCTTGGATGCCATGGCTGACCGAGGGAATGTATTCCTTCGGAATGCGACCGCCGGTGATCTTGTCGATGAACTCGTAGCCACCACCGGCCTCGTTGGGCTCCATCATGATGGTGACCTCGGCGAACTGACCCGAACCGCCGGTCTGCTTCTTGTGGGTGTAGGTGTCCTTCTCGACCGTCGCCGTGATGGTCTCACGGTAGGCGACCTGCGGCTTGCCGACGGTGGCATCGACCTTGAACTCCCGCATCATGCGGTCGACCAGCACTTCGAGGTGCAGCTCGCCCATACCGGCGATGATGGTCTGACCGGTTTCCTCGTCGGTGCGGACGGTGAAGGTCGGGTCTTCGGACGACAGCGACATGAGGGCCTTGGCCAGCTTGTCCTGGTCACCCTTGGTCTTCGGCTCAACGGCCACGTGGATCACGGGATCAGGGAAGTTGAGCGACTCGAGCACGATGGCGTGGGAGGCGTCGGTGAGTGTGTCACCGGTGCGCACGTCCTTGATGCCGATGGCGGCCATGATGTCGCCGGTCATGGCGAAATCACGGTCCTCCTGCTTGTTGGCGTGCATCTCGAGGAGGCGGCCCATGCGCTCCTTGTTGCCGGTGCGGGTGTTCAGAATCTGGCTGCCCTTCTCCAGCTTTCCGGAATAGACCCGGAAGTAGGTCAGCCTGCCGACCTGCGGAGCGGACATGATCTTGAACGCCAGCGCCGAGAACGGCTCGTCGTCGGAGGGCTTGCGGGTCGTGGGCTCGCCACCCTTGAGCTCGGTGCCTTCCACGGGAGGAAGGTCGAGCGGGGACGGGAGATAGTCGATCACGGCGTCGAGCAGAGGCTGCACGCCCTTGTTCTTGAACGCGGTACCGCACAGGATCGGAACCAGCTCGTTGGCGATGGTCGAGCGGCGCAGAGCGGCCCGGAGTTCGGCCTCGGTGAGCTCCTCGTTCTCGAGGTAGGACTCCATGGCCTCCTCGTCGACCCCGGCGACGGTTTCGAGCAGCGTGGCCCGGTACTCGGCGGCCTGATCGGCGAGGTGGGCGGGGATGTCCTGCTCCTCGTAGGTGGCCCCGAGATCCTTCTCGTCGGTGGTCTTCGGCCATACGAGAGCCTTCATCTTCACCAGGTCGACAACGCCGATGAAGTCGGCCTCGATGCCGATCGGGAGCTGGATGACGGCGATGTCGGCAGTCAGGCGATCCTTGATCGTGTCGACGCAGAAGTAGAAATCGGCGCCTGTGCGGTCGAGCTTGTTGACGAAGCACATCCGCGGGACCTTGTAACGGTCGGCCTGACGCCACACCGTCTCGGACTGGGGCTCCACGCCGGCCACACCGTCGAACACGGCGACGGCACCGTCGAGCACCCGCAGCGAGCGCTCGACCTCGACGGTGAAGTCGACGTGGCCCGGCGTGTCGATGATGTTGATCCGGTGATCCTTCCAGAAACAGGTGGTGGCAGCGGACGTGATCGTGATGCCACGCTCCTGCTCCTGTTCCATCCAGTCCATCGTGGCACCGCCATCGTGGACCTCACCGATCTTGTAGTTCTTGCCGGTGTAGAAGAGGATACGTTCGGTTGTGGTCGTCTTGCCGGCATCGATGTGGGCCATGATGCCGATGTTGCGGTATCGATCGAGGGATGATGGGCGGTCAGCCATTGTTATGCCTTGTCAGAATCATTCGAGCTTGTTCGTCTTGAGAGCCTCGATGTTTCGGGCGAAGCCCGAAACTCGTTAAGCGAGCAGCGGCTTCGCCGCTGCGTCGCGACTACCAGCGATAGTGGGCGAAGGCCTTGTTGGATTCGGCCATCTTGTGGACGTCCTCGCGGCGCTTCACTGCGGCGCCGATGCCGTTCGAGGCGTCGAGAATCTCATTGGCCAGCCGCTCGGACATGGTGCGCTCGCGCCGATCACGGGAGTAGGCGACGAGCCAGCGGATGGCGAGTGTGGTGGCCCGACGAGGACGAACCTCGACCGGGACCTGATAGGTGGCGCCACCGACGCGACGGCTCTTCACCTCGAGCTGGGGGCGGACGTTGTCGACGGCCCGCTTGAAAGCGGCGACGGGATCGCCACCGGTCTTCTCGGCCACGATGTCGAAGGCGCTGTAGACGATTCGCTCGGCGGTGGTCTTCTTGCCGGAGAGCAGAACCTTGTTGATCAGTTGGGTGACGAGCACCGACCGGTACACCGGATCGGGCTGCAGTTCACGACGGGGGGCTGGTCCCTTGCGAGGCATATCGAGTGGTCCTTCTACCTAGTCCTTCTTGGCCCCGTAGCGACTACGAGCCTGCTTACGATCACGGACGCCGGAGGTGTCGAGCGTGCCCCGGACGATCTTGTAGCGCACACCGGGCAGGTCCTTCACACGACCGCCGCGGACGAGCACCATCGAGTGCTCCTGGAGGTTGTGGCCCTCACCGGGAATGTAGGCGGTCACCTCGATGCCACTGGTCAGACGCACACGGGCCACCTTGCGGAGAGCCGAGTTCGGCTTCTTCGGGGTGGCGGTGTAGACACGGGTACACACCCCACGACGCTGGGGTGATCCCATGAGAGCAGGGGTCGTACCCTTCTTGGTTTTGCTTTGGCGGCCCTTGCGGACCAGTTGTTGTATGGTGGGCACCAGAAACCTCTCGGGGCGTTCGTGGGCGGCTCGATTGCAGTGAGTCGATTGCAGTGAGTCGATTGCAGTGAAGGTCAGTACTTGGCCTCAAGCCTCGGCAAACACAGCCGGCCATTGCCACCTGAAATGGTGCCAATGCACTCGCTGAGCGAACCGCCGAGGCGTGATGAGCGACGGCTTGAGGGTATGAGACTGGGGCGCGAAGCACGCACGGTGCGTTTGGGCGCCAGCTAGTTAGGCTACGGCCGGTTCACGGCGTTCACAACAGGGGTGAGAATTCTCAACCCGGCCGGCAAACGGGGTCAACCCGGTGCTTGA
>JAOUGG010000168.1 GCA_029857855.1 Acidimicrobiia bacterium
CCGACGATCTGCGCATCACGGCATCGTTGCCCACACTCCGGTACCTCACCGAACGAGGGGCCAAGGTCACCGCCTGCTCCCACCTCGGCCGCCCCAAGGGGCAGGTGAAGCCGGAGTTCTCGATGGAGCCGGTGCGGAAACGGCTGGCCGAGCTGGCACCGGGGGTGGAACTCCTGGAGAACCTGCGGTTCGATCCGGGGGAGGAGGCCAATAGTGAGGAGACGGTCGCCCGTCTCGTGGCCGGTCATGATCTGTACGTCAACGACGCCTTCGGCGCCTCCCACCGGGCTCACGCGTCGATCGTCGGCCCACCCGAGCACCTGCCGTCAGCTGCCGGTCGGCTGCTGGCCAAGGAGGTCAAGGTCCTGCTCGGCATCCGGGAGCAGCCCCGCCGCCCCTTCATCGCGGTGATGGGTGGGGCCAAGGTCTCCGACAAGCTGAGTGTGATCGAGGCCCTACTGGGCATCGTCGACGGCATCATCATCGGGGGCGGCATGGCCTTCACCTTCCTGAAGGCCCAGGGCCACAGCGTTGGCTCGTCGCTCCTCGAAGACGACATGGTCGAGACCTGCGCCCGGCTCCTCGATGGGCCGAAGCCGTTGTATCTGCCGGAAGACGTGACCGCACTGGGGCCGGGCGGCAAGCTGTTCGAGCCCGAGGCCGGGGGAGAGGTGCGCCAAGCCGGCGTCGATCTTCCCGACGGCTGGATGGGCGTCGACATCGGTCCGGGAACAGCGGCCGTGTTCACCGACGTGATCGGCGAGGCGGGAACGATTCTGTGGAATGGTCCGATGGGCGTCTTCGAGGATCCCCGGTTCGAGGCCGGAACCAAGGCGGTGGCGATGGCCATCGCCGAGACTCGGGCTTTCACCGTGGTCGGAGGCGGCGACTCCGCCGCTGCGGCCAAACAGTTCGGCATCGACGGCGAGGTCGACCACGTTTCCACCGGGGGAGGGGCCTCGCTCGAACTGATCGAGCAGGGCGACCTACCGGGGCTGGAAGCGTTGCGGCGCTCGGCCGCCGGTTGAAGTGACAATGAGGAGAAGGTAGATGAGTGAGCGGCGTCCGCTGATCAGCGGCAACTGGAAGATGAACCTCAACCATTTCGAGGCGTTGCGACTTGTTCAGGAGTTGAGTTACGAAATCAGCCGCGACGACGTCGACGCCGTCGACATCTCCGTCCATCCGCCGTTCACCGACATCCGAACGGTCCAGACCACACTCGAGACCGACCGCATACCGTTTTTTCTTGGGGCCCAGAACTGCCACCAGGACACATCGGGGGCCTTCACCGGTGAGGTGTCGGCGTCGATGCTGGCGAAGCTGAACGTGGCCTACGTGATCGTCGGCCATTCGGAGCGCCGTGAGCTGTTCGGCGAGACCGACGAGATCGTCAACGCCAAGGTGAAGGCCGTCCTGGCCGCCGAGATGACGCCGATCGTGTGCGTCGGTGAGACGCTCGAGGAGCGTGAGGCCGGCCAGGCCGAGACCAAGGTCGAGACGCAGCTCCGAGGCAGCCTGGCCCGGGTCAAGTCGGAGGACGTGGCTGCGCTGGTCGTCGCATACGAGCCGATCTGGGCCATCGGGACCGGCCGGACGGCGTCGGCGGATGACGCCCAGGCCATGTGTGCAACCGCCCGGGCCGTGGTGCGCGACAAGTGGGGCGACGCCGCGGCCGACGAGGTGCGCATCCAGTACGGCGGCTCGGTCAAGCCGGTGAACGCGGCCGAACTCCTCACCCAGCCCGACATCGACGGAGCGCTGGTTGGTGGAGCCAGCCTGGAGGCTGCTTCGTTCGCCCGGATCGTTCAGTACCGCCTCCACGATCTGTAATGCCGGGCTCGGGCCGCCGCCCGGTCCTGGCTGAATGCTCGTTGGCGCGGGCTGTTGTCGTGCTTGTCGCCGCGACGATGTTGCTTATCGGGTCGGCCTGTTCCGGGACGTCGCTTTCGGCGGTCGACGGCGATGGGACCTCGGCCGAGTCGGGAACCGGATCGAACGCCGATCTTCTCGAGCGCCCGAACTCGGTAGCTGACGAGCCGGATGACGCCGAGCGGGCCGAGGAGGCGACGCAGTCGACCGACAACGAGGCCGACGTGCCCGGTTTCAGCCCGGCGCCCGACGGCTATCTCGTCTGGGCCCATCCCGTCGAGCCGATCGGCCTGTCGATCATCGACCCGGTCGACGGCGGGCTCTACACGACGTCGTGGATCCGGGAGGGACTGCTCGAGGGCCTGTATCGGGTGAACTCGGAGTGGGAGCAGGTCCCGGAGCTGTTGGCCGACGACGCGGCGGTCGTCGTCAACGACAACAAGACCATCTCGATCACCTATCGGTTGCGGCCGGGGCTGACCTGGAGTGACGGCGAGCCGCTGACGGCGGCCGACGTCGAGTACACCCACCGGATCCTCATGGAGGGATGCTTGAAGGAGGCCGACGGCTCGGCCATCGACGTATCCAACGAGGGGTGCGTCTACCCGATGTCGGATCGGACCGGGTACGACCTGGTGACGTCGCTGACCGTGGCCGACGACACGACCTTCACGGTGAACATGGCGGCGTTCTACCCGGACTGGCGCTCGCTCTACTCGCAGGTGTTCGCCGCTCACGCCTTCGGCGACGACGCGGCCGCCGTGGCCGCCAATCTCGAAAGGATGACGGTCGGTGGGCGACCGCTGCCGTCGTCGGGGCCGCTGGTCTGGCAGGACTGGACCGAGCACAGCATGCGGCTTCGGCGCAACGACAACTATCACGGCTCGTCGGCGGGCACAGGCGCGGATGGTGAGCAGGGCGTGGCCGGCGTTCAGGTCAATTTCGTGCCCGACGATGATGCCGCGGTGGCGGAGGTCGCCGCCGGCACGGCCGATCTGGCCATCGTCGGAGCGGATCTCGACACGCTGCAGGAGCTGGGCTCGTCGGTCAGCGCAGTCGGCCTGCCCGCCGTGGAGTTCGAGCACCTCGGGCTCAATCTGCTCAATCCCCACCTCGCCGATCCGTTGATTCGACAGGCAATCGTTCGTGCCGTCGATCGTGAGCAGCTGGCAGCCGTCTACGGTGATCTGGTCGGGAACGGGGTGAGCGCGAAGGGCGTCGGCAACATGTTCTGGCTGCCGGGCCAAGCGGGGTACCAGGATCATCAACCGGCGGCGGTCTCGGCCGATCCGACGGGTGCCGTCGAGTTGATCGAGGAAGCCGGCTACACCCGGTCCGGTGACGGCACTTACCGGCACCCGGATCGGGGGACCCTGTTTCTGCGCTTCCTCACGAACTCCGGTGACAGCGTTCGAGTCGGGTTGCAGGAGCGGCTCGTCGAACAGTTGACCGCCGCGGGGTTCGAGATCCGTACCGACAACCGCAACGGCGGTGCATACCTGACCGAAGGCCCGTTCTCGTCGGAGGCCATGGAGGCCTCGGGTTCCGGCGGTGCGACCGGTCGACCCGACATCTGGGACATGGTGTTGTTCGCCTGGGCCGGCGGTCCGTGGCCCGGCCTGCAGTCGGGCGCGTTCCGGGCCAACTCGGGAGCCAACCCGTACGGCTACGACAGCCCGGAGTTCGACGCCGAGTCGAGCCGCTGCGACGGACTCGCCGACGACGCCGAACGAGCCGACTGCTATCAGGAACTGGACAGGTTCGTCACCACCCTCGATCGAGGAGCGGACGGCCTGTTCGTGGTGCCGCTGATCGAACGTCCTCAGGTGCTGGTATCCAACAGCGACCGGCTCGCATCGGTGCCGACCATCGTCGACGGACTCACCGGCGGGCCGCTGCCCGATATCAACGGTTTTTCGTTCCGGTAGCGTGCCGAGGCGAACGTATCGGTTCCAGTCGCTGCTAGCCTGATTTGCTGTGGTCCTTGCCCTCGGAATCGCCTACGCCATCATCGGAGTCATCACCCTCACCCTCGTGCTGTTGCACAGCGGCAAGGGCGGTGGCCTGTCCGACATGTTCGGTGGCGGGCTGAGTGGTGCCGCCGCCGGGTCCACGCAGATGGAGCGGAACCTCGATCGCCTCACCGTTCTGTTCGGGCTGACCTTCGGGATCATGACCCTGGTCCTGGCCTTCGTCATCAACGCCTGAGTCATCCTCAAGCCTCTTTGTTCAGCACCTTCGGTGGCGCTCGAACTTCGGTCTCAAAATCGCCGTGCTTCATGACGAAAAGTTGTTAGGATTGCACACCGGAAAACAACAAGTCACGTCGGAGTGGCGGAATTGGCAGACGCGCTAGCTTGAGGGGCTAGTGCCCGCAAGGGCGTGGGGGTTCAAGTCCCCCCTCCGACACCACTCGTAACCCACGGGGCGACCGACAGCTGGGCTCGGCGGTTCTCGTGGTCGTAGAGCACTTCGAGTTGGGCGGCCTCGTAGACCCTCCGCCGGTCCTGGGGTGCTGCACTGGCGAGGAGTTGCACGGCGTCGGCGAGGCTCTGGACGACTTGGCGGATCTCGTCTTCGGTCAGTCCTTTTGCCGGTGGTGAGGCGGCGGAGGCGAAGTTCTGCGCTCTTGCGTTCGGCTCGGGTGCGCTCGATCTGGCGGGCGAAGCCGGCGATGGTGTCGGGGTCGTTGGTGGTGCCGAGGGCGATTTCGAAGTTGGCGATGCGCTTGTCGCAGTCCTTGATGGTCCGACGTGCGGCGAGCTCTTCGGCGGCGTCGATCTGGTCGGTCTCGACGTTGGCGAGGGTCTCGATGGTGTGGTCGATGTGGTCGGGGTCGAAGAGCTCGCCGAGCCAGTTGTCGATCGTGGGGAGAAGGTGGTCTTCGCGGACCGAGAGCGACTTCGGATGCTCCAGGCCGGGGTACTCGGTCTTCATGCGGCACTGGTAGATCAGTCGTCCCCGGACTGAGTTGGCGACGAGCTTGCGGCCGCAGTCGTTGCAGGTGACCATGCCCTTGAGCATGTAGTCGTGCTTGCGTTGCCGTTGCGGCTGTGATCGACGGGTTCCGGCGGTGAACACGTCTTGGGTGGCGTCCCAGTCGTCCCGTGTGATCAGCGCAGGGTGGGCGGGCTCTCGGGACCATTGCCATTGGTCCGCGGGGTTCCAGCGTTGTTTGGTCACGTGGCCGGCGGCGACGTCGTCGATGTCGAGGAGGACCTCGTCCTTTCTCTGGCGGGCCCAGACCTGGTAGCCGGTGTAGCGCGGGTTCTTGAGGATCGCCCGGATGGCGCTCTGTCCCCAGGCTCCTTGGCTCGAGGTCCGGTGTCTGTTTCGGCTGGGGTCTGCGGCGCTGGGGGACGGGATGCCTTCGGCGGTGAGGGCGCTCGCGATGGCCTTGATGCCGGAGCCGGCGAGGAAGTCGGAGAAGATCCGCTGTACCACGGGGGCGTAGGTGGAGTGGGGTTCGAGCACGTGGAGTCGGCGTCCGTCGGCTGCTTTGGCGGGGTTGGGGTGGGGGCCGGCGTCGTCGTCGGCGACGCTCAGCAGGAGATCTCGTCGACGATGTCGATCCTCGCCGACCCGACCGAGACGATCTCGATACGCGAGGCGGTGCGAAGTGGACGACGTCGACCTCGTCGTGGAACTCGAAGTCGTCGACGCGGGTAGGTCGACGCGCGGCGACGAGAACACGGATCGTCACCTCGGCGCCCACCCTGCCCGGGGGACGCGGATAGCCGGCGTGGGTGATGATCGTGAGCGGCGTGACGATGGTGAGGCACCACTGACCGGACTCAGAGGCTGCGTCGCCTGATGGCATCCGGGTTCTGTCGCACTCACCTGATCGTCGGTGGCGAATCTGGATAGACTGACGAAGATCCGTGTGTTGGACTAGTTGAAAGGCCTCGCCGGGCGGCGCCCACCGGTCGGGCGCCGCGCTACTTTCCACGATGAGGTCAAGAGGTCGAGCCGATGGTGGAACAGGTCGAGGTGTTGGAAGTTCATGAGCTCTCGACGTCGATCGCTGGCTTGGATGTCGAGTACGTCCGCACCGACCGTGGGGTCGGCCCGAGTCGGGTGACGTTCGTCGAGACCGACGACCTGGTGGTGAGCTTGGGCGAGATGGGGTTCTCGGCGACCGCTACCACGGAGATCCCCGAGGGGCTCGTGGTGTTCGGTTTGATCACTCGGGCTGTGTCGGGAGGGGTGTGGTGTGGGATCGAGCTTGCAGCGGGGCAGCTCTTCGTGTTCACCCCGGGTACGACGTTCGCCGCGAA
>JAOUGG010000169.1 GCA_029857855.1 Acidimicrobiia bacterium
CCTCGGGAAACAGCAACATGTTGAACATCGCCACACCGTGGAACACGCCGTCGGCGAACGGCAATGACGAGGCATCACCGTGCACCAGCGGCGCCACCCGGGCCGGCGACTCCCGCAGCATCCGCAACGCCAGGTCGACGGCCACCACCGACCCGCCGGCGGCGGCCAACGCCGGGGCGATGATCCTCGTGCCGACACCGGTGCCGGCGCCGAGCTCCAGCCACCGCCCGTCGAGTCGCATCCCGCCCCGGGCCAGGGCATCACGGATCGGGGCGGTGCGCACCAGCCCGGACCGGGGGGCGTCCCACTCGGCGGCCATGCCGTCGAACAGATCGGCCACCTTGCGGGCCCGGCCGGCCGACCAGCCATGTTCGAACGCCACCTGGCGGGTCACCTTCCGCATCGGGTGGTCGGCGTCGGCGCCGGACTCGGGAGCGACAACCACGCCGTGCTCGGATGCGTCGTCGGGCAACCGGGTCAGTGACCCCGAATGCTCAGCCAACCGGAACGGGCCAGGCCAGGGGGAAGTTCGGGTGGTCGAACGGAACGCCGTCGTCGAGTTCGTCGGTCAGGCCGGGAAACTCGGGTGACGTCTTCCACGGCCGGACGGCGTGGCGGGCATCGGGACTCAGATACCGGAACGACACCACGCGACGAGGATGGTCGAACGGGAAACCGGGCGCGGAGTGCACCGTCAGGAAGCTGAAGAAGATCGCATCGCCGGGGCTCATCTGCCACTGACGGATGTCGTAGTCGGACCGGTCCGAATCGAGGTCGGGGATCTCGGCCAGAGAGCCCTCGGGGAACCACTTGGCCTGCTCGTCGAGGAACGTGCGAGGCATCCGCCACGGTCCGCGGTGGGACCCGGCCCAGAATTCAGGCGAACCCTTGCGGGGGACCTCATCGAGCGGGACCCAGGCGCTGATGCCGGCGCCGTCGACGTTGTAGTAGGGCTGGTCCTGGTGCCATGGCGTGCGCTGGCAGGTACCGGCCTCTTTGACCAGCACGTGATCGTGGTAGAAGCGGGCCGACGTGGAATCCATGAGCGCCGCCGCCAGCTTGGGCAGCTTCGATCGAAGGGCGATCTGCTCGATCTCCGGTGTGTCGTGCCACCGCACGAAATCCTCGAAGAACCGGCCCGGGTCGTCGGATCGGCTGGCCTCGACCGCCCGCTCGCTCGGATGGTTGACGACATGCTGAAACCCCCGAGCCAGGGTCGCCAGTTCGTCGGCGCCGAGGGCGCCACGAACGACGACAACCCCATCTCGCGCAAACGCTTCGATTGTCGAATCGTCGACCATGAGTCTCGTTCTAGTGGGAGGAATCAACCAACAACAAGATTTAGGCTGATCGTCAACAACATTGTCAACTGGGCGACAGATCCCGGCAATTTATCGACGAGCCCGACCACGCAGCGTGGTCGGCCTGATTCCGCCTCGAACGACGGCCGTACTACCATGATCAGCACTCCTGTGGACCAGCTGACCTTCGACCAACTCCTCGACGAATGGGCCGACGTCGAAGCCGCCGTCGACGCCACCGCGGGGATCGACCACTGGTGTTCGGCCCTCGATTGGATCGTCCCGGTGGCTTTCGGGTTCGCCCCGCGGGGTAAACGCCTGTTGTTGCGGTCGACCGATGGCAACGGTTACGCCCTGCTCGGTTTCTATCGGAGACACGGCCAGATCCTGTTGTCGGGCATCGAGCCGCTCTGGGGGTTCGCCAGCCCGATCTTCGGTTCCGACGTAGCGGCGTTGACCGACGAGCTGGCCGACCATCTGCACGAACGCAGCGACTGGTCGCTGCTGGTCATGGCCGGCCTGCCTCCGCTCCCCCATCGGCTCAGCCGAACCATCGTCGACGGCCTCGCCCCGCTCGGACCGTCGCTGTTCACCGAGGGCATTACCCGTCGGGTGACCGACCTCACCGCCGGCCACGATGCGTGGCTGGCCAAGCGGAGCCCCCGCTTTCGCCGCAATCTTCGGCAGGCCGAGGTCCGGGCCGACGAAGCCGGGCTGGCGATCGCCGCGGTCGACGACGACCCCAAGCTCTTCAAGCGGATCATGGACATCGAACAGCGGTCGTGGAAAGGGGGCGACGGCAGCGGCATCACGGGTCCGGAGATGTCGACCATGTACGACATGATGATAGAACGGCTCCGCGAACGGGGCCGCCTGGAGGCCCACATCGCCCGCCTGTCGATCGACGGCGAGATGACCGACGTCGGTTACATCCTCGGCGGCATCCGCAACCGCCGCTACCGGGGTCTACAGATCAGCTTCGACGCCGACCACGCCGAGCTGTCGATCGGCAACCTCCTGCAGAACCACCAGCTCCGGCGCCTCGCCGACGACAACCTGGCCCACACCTACGACATGGGCATGGACTTTCCCTACAAACAGCGATGGGCCGACGACAGCGAGCGCTCGGTCACCCTGGTCCTGCACCGAACATCGCTTCCGCCGGCGTTAAGCTGAAGGCATCATGGCTGGAATGGTGGTCGGATTCATCAACACGTCGTCGGTGCTCTCGTTGGTCATCGGTGCGCTCGTGCTCGGCCTGATCGCAGTGGTGCTCGATCGGATCAACTTCCCGCAGCGACCGTTCCGGCCCAAGCGGATCCGAACCGGAAGCGGCGGGCCGAGCAGGGACCGAACCGGCGCTCACATCATCGACGTCGAGGACTAGACCGAGCGGACCGGGGGGATCGTCCCTCACCCATCGTCACCACGATCGTCACCACCTTCGGTGCCGGTTTCGGCGGCGTCGCCGCCCGGAGTCTCCCGAACCAGGTCATCGATGGTGATGGGTGCATCGGTTTCCTCGACGGTGACCTCAATCGTGAACTCCTCCCGGATCTCCTCGCACTCCAGGATCTGCACGCAGATCGCCCGAACGTCGGGAGCCTGGCGAACATCACCGGGATCCATGCCGAACGGCCGGTAGTGATCGGAGGCCACACCGAGGACCTGTCCCTCGCCGTTGAGCAGCGGCCCGCCCCGGAACAGCGTGCCAATGGGCGCCGTGTGCTGCAGCCCGATCTGGGAGTGATCGAGCAGAACGCCGGGTGATGCGGTGGCTCCACTGCCGCCGACACCGGCGAGCGCGAACACCCGGGCACCGACCGAGTCCAACTGACGCCGCTCGGACGCGAACTCGAGCAGCGGAATCTGCCGGTCGACGACGACCAGCGCCACATCACGCTCGGCGTCCCAGGCCCACAACTGAGCCGGGATTCGTTCGTTGCCCTTGATCAGGTCGATACCGGGGCTCGGTTCGGTGGTGGCGGCGACGACGAGGGCGTAGCTGGTGACCAGGGCCGTGCCCTCCCGGTGCTCCACCACGGCGAAGGCCGACCCGGTGATGATCTCACCGTCCTCGTCCCGGGTCTCGAGCAGCCAGACCGAGGGCCCGGCCGACTGGGGCAGGTTGATGACCCCGTCGGCGTCGGCCACGTAGTCGCCGAGCGGACGTAGCTCGTTGCGGATCTCGGAGATCGAGTCGACCCGCAGATCGTCGATGGCACCAGTGGCGTCGGTGAACTGCTGATCGAAGCCCTCGACGAAGCGGGAGACGGCCTGTTCGTTCTCGGCCAACCGGTTGTCGTAGTAGGCGTAGAACGCTGCCCCGCTGAACGCGGCACCGATGCCGAGCATCAGCAGCATCGTCGAGATCCCGATGACGGTCCGGGGCAGGATCCGATGGCGCAGCTTGCGACGACCGGGGCTCAACGGCACGTAGCCCCGCCGCCCGAGATCACGCATGCGGGCCCACCGGCCGAGCCGGTTCTTGGGGGCGATGTAGGGGGCGACACCACCGATTTTCGTGCGGCGCAACGACCTGGGAGGCCGGGGGTGCCGGATCTTGAGGGCGACCTCGGTCATCACCGTCTCCCCCCGGCCCGTGGGCCGGATCACATCGTTGTCACTGGGAGGCGGCGGAGTGGTCCGCCGAAGATCGACGGCGGCCGGGGCCGCTCCCCCCGCATCATCCAGGCCGAGAACCTCGTCGGCCGCGCCATCGACGATGTCGGCGTCGCGGTCGGCCTCGCCCTCGATCGCCTTACGGCGATCGGCAGGTTCCTTCGCCTTACCTTTCGGCTTGGATTTGGGTCGGTTCTTGACCGGTGTCTTGGCCGGGGTGTTAGCCATCGTTCTTCTCTCCTGCTACTTGGTCGCCTGATGCCTGGGGTGCGGTGGTCGTCGGCGCACCGGTGGTCGCTGTGGTCGTCGGGGTCGTGGATCCCGACTTCGATCCGGTGGTCGCTGTGGCGCCACCGTCACCGCTCCCGTCGGGTGGCACCGTCGTGGGCGGCGGAAGGGTGGTCGGCACCTCGGCCCGGGCCACCGCCGGTGGTCCGGTGTCGGTGGCCACGCACGACGTTCCGCAGTCGGCCTCCAGAACCCGTGGTGTCTGACGATTGCCGACCCGGGTCTCCTCCCGCGTCCGGTACGAGGTGATGATCTCCCTGGCCGAATCTGCGATCGGCACGATCGGAGCCGGGTCGGGGAAGTCCTGGGGGTCGAGGCCGAGGAGGTCGTGGGCCTCGCCCATGAACTCACGCCAAGCGACGGCCGGATGGGATCCGCCGGTGACCGACCCGACGCCATTGACATTGCGAAGTGAGGCCAGACGATCGGCGTGCCCCATCCACACCGCGGTCGAGAGCTGGGGGGTGTAGCCGACGAACCAGGCGGCCCGATAGGCCTGCGCCGTTCCCGTCTTGCCCGCCGCCGGCCGGCCGATGGCGGCCGCCTTGCCGGTGCCCGACTCGATGACGTCGGTCAACACGTCGGTCACGTTGTCGGCCACCGCCTCGTCGAGGACCCGTTCGCCGGCGCGGGCCCGGTTGTCGACGAGCACGTTGCCGTCGGCGTCGATCACCCGCAGGATCGATGTCGGCACCACCCGAACGCCACGGTTGGCGAACGTACCGTAGGCCGAGGCCATCTCGAGCGGCGACGATTCGGCGGCCCCGAGGGCCAGGCTGGCCCCGTAGTTCTGGTCGGGGTCGATGCGGCTGAGCCCGAGCTTGCGGGCCAGTTCGACGGTGTCGTCGATCGTGACGTCGATCACGAGCTGGGCGTAGACGGTGTTCACCGATGCCGCCGTGGCCTGCCGCAGCGTGATGTTGCCATAGCCCCGGGGGCTGTAGTTGGAGATGGTGCAACTGCCGCCGGTACACCCGGGCACCTGCCAGCGGGCCGGGGCCGGGTACCGGGTATCGGGATTGAGGCCGAGGCGGAACGCCGCGGCCAGCACGAGGGGTTTGAACGAGCTGCCGGGCTGGAAACCGGTGGAACCGCCGGTGGCCAGGTTGACCTGGCTGAACTCGTAGTCGCGGCCGCCGACCATGGCCAGGATGTGGCCGGTCTCGGGGTCGACGGTGGCCAGCGCCATCTCGATCGGATATTCGGTGTTGCCGAGCCGACGGGCGACGGCCTCCTCGGCCACCTCCTGCAGTCGGGTGTCGATCGTCGTCTCCACCCGAAGGCCGCCGTTGTAGACGAGGTCGGGCCCGAACAGCTCGATCAACTCCGCCTCCACGTAGTCGACGAAGAAATGATGGTCGAGCGCGCCCTTGCTGTCGCGGGGAATGAGTGCGGTCACCGGACCGTTGGGCAGGTCCTCATCGTTGATCGACCACAGTCGCCGGGCCGCCTCCCGCTCATAGTCCTCCTCGTCGAGATAGCCCTGATCGAGCATGGCCTGCAGTACCAGCCGGCGGCGCTCGTCGGCGGCCTCACGGTCGACGAACGGGGACAGACTGGTCGGGGCCTTGACCACCCCGGCCAACGTGGCGGCTTCGGAGATGTCGAGGTCGGCCACGTCCTTGTCGAAATAGATCTTGGCCGCGGCGCCGATGCCGTAGGCGCCCGAACCGTAGTAGGAGGTCGTCAGATAGCCGAAGAGGATCTCCTCCTTGGTCATCACCTTCTCCAGTTCGGTGGCGAGCAACGCCTCCGAAACCTTGCGCTCGAAGGTCTGCTCGGTGGTGAGGTAGACGTTCTTCACGTACTGCTGGGTCAACGTCGAACCACCCTGGGCGATGCCGCCGACCTCGAGGTTGATCCGGGCGGCGCGGGCGATGCCCTCGTAGTCGATGCCGTCGTGCTCCCAGAAGCGTTTGTC
>JAOUGG010000170.1 GCA_029857855.1 Acidimicrobiia bacterium
ATGAACGACTGGCCGCCGAAGCCCGGGTTGACCGACATGATCAGCACCAGATCGATACGATCCAGCACCCAGGCGATGGCTTCGATCGGCGTGCCGGGATTGAGGGAGACACCGACCTGGCAGCCGAGCTCCCGAATGCACTGCAGTGAGCGGTCGAGGTGGGGACCGGCCTCGGCATGGATCGTGATGCCATCGCATCCGGCCTCGGCGAACACGTCGAGGTAGGGGTCGACCGGGGCGATCATCAGGTGGGCGTCGAAGAACAACTCGGTATGGGGCCGCATGGCTTTGATCACCGGTGGCCCGAACGTCAGGTTCGGCACGTAGTGGCCGTCCATCACGTCGAGATGGATCCAGTCGGCGCCGGCGGCCTCGATCCGATTCAACTCCGACGCGAGGTTGGCGAAATCGGACGACAGCATCGACGGGGCGATCAGGTGATCCGACACACTGCAAGTTTAGCCGCCCACTGTGACCGATCACCGTTGACCTCGCCGATCGACGGTGACGACAATGGGGCCGTGGTCCACGTCGACAGCACACGTTCGGGCCAGCCTGACCGACACTCCACCGGTCACCACAACGGAGGGATCCGACGGCACCTGTCCCGACGGCTGGACGGGTTGAGAGACCGCGTGCCCACCGTCCGCCCCGAGACGATCCTGTTTCCGGCGATGCGCTTTCTCATCGCCCGCCCTCGGCTGGCCGACCAGGTGCTCGGTCGCATGCGCTGGGGAAATCCGTTCAACCCGGACCGGGTCGCCGATCCCTATGCCTGGGCCTCCGCCATGCTCGACGACGGCCATGTGACCTTTCACAAGGCGTTCAATCAGTGGTTCATTCTCGGCTACGACGAGAGTCGGGAGGTCCTGCGGGGCAAGTCATTCGGTGTCGAGGCCAGAACGAACATGCTGGCCGCGGTGAGCCCTTACACCAGACTCGACGAGAGCTCGTTCGAGAACCTCAATTCGTGGCTGACGTTCGTCGATCCACCGGACCACACCCGGCTCCGCCGACTGGTGGTTCGCTGGTTCACCCCGGCCCGGATCGAGACGTTGCGGCCGAGGGTGGAGCGGCTGGTGGCCGAGCTGATCGACGACCTCACCGGTGACATCGATGCCGGGCGCCCCGTCGAGGTGATGGCTCGATTCGCCGGCCCGCTGCCCGTCAACGTCATCGGCGACATCATCGGTATTCCTCCCGGCGACTGGCCCGAGGTCAAGGCGATAAGCGACGATCTGGCCCAGGTTCTCGATCCGATCCGGGGATTCGATCCCGACCGGATCAATGACCGATTCGCCCGGTTCCGGGAGCTGATCCTGACCGTGGCCGAACAGCGTCGACAGGAGCCGACCGACGACCTGATGTCGGTGTTGGTGAGCGCGGCCGACGACGGTGATCGCCTGTCGGAGTCCGAGCTGGTGTCGACGGTCACGCTGCTGCTCGCTGCCGGCCACGAGACGACAACCGGAGCCATCGGCAACAGCCTGATCAACCTCGCCGCCCACCCCGAACAGCGGGCCAGGTGGCGCGACGATCCCGGTCTGACCGCCAATGCCGTCGAGGAGCTGCTCCGCTACGACACACCGGTCACTACCATCGGCCGTAACGCATTGGAAGACGTTGAGGTCGGCGGTCGCGTGATCCCCAAGGGTGATCTGGTCGTGCTCCTGCTGGGCATGGCCAATCGTGACACCCGTCGATTCCCCGATGCCCACGAACTGAAGCTCGACCGCCCGGAACCGCAGCCGCTGTCGTTCGGTCACGGTATTCACCATTGCATCGGGGCCGCCCTGGCCCGTATGGAGCTGCAGGTCGCGCTGCCCGCTCTGCTCGATGCCCTCGGTGACTACATCGTTGATCCGACCGACGTCGAATGGATGCCGGTCATCTCGTTGCGGCGGCCGGAGCGGCTGATCATCAGGCCGTCGTGATCTGATCGGACCTCCGGCCCCGGCAAATGACCTGTACAGCCTGGTGCAATCGATTGCACAATCTCGTCGAGAGGACCTACAGTTGGCCCATGACCACGGTGGCAGTGCTCGATACCACCTACCCCGACCTGGGGATCGAGCAGGGTGTCCTCGACGGCCACGGGATCGCCCTCCACCGGGAGAACGGATCGAGCCCCGCGGCGATAGCGGCCTGTGCCGACGCCGAGGTCATCATCGTCGGCTCCCGAGCCCGCTTCGACGCCGCCGCCCTTGATTCGGTATCGGCCAGGGCGATCGTCAGGGCCGGGATCGGGGTGGAAACCATCGACCTCGACGCCGCGACCGCAGCCGGGATCGTGGTCTGCAACGTACCCGATTACGGGACCGAGACCGTGGCCCAACATGCCCTGGCCCTGGCTCTGGCCGGAACCCGGCGGCTGATCGAGGCCGATCGCATGGTCCGCCGCGGCGAGTGGGGATTTCAGTCGACGAGGCCGATGCATCTTCCCTCGTCGTCGACCGCCGGTGTGCTGGGCCTGGGTCGCATCGGACGGCGCGTGGCCGAGCTGTTCGCCGCCGTCGGCTTCGGGGCGGTCATCGGCCACGACCCCTTCATCGATCAAGCACCGGAAGGGGTTCAATCCGTCGATCTCGATGACCTGCTGGAGCGAAGCGACGTGCTGTCGATCCACATCCCTGGAAACACCGACGGGTCGCCGGCGATCGGAGCGCGCGAACTCGAGCGAATGAAGGCCGGTTCCGTGCTGGTCAACACCGCCCGGGGAACCCTCATCGACAACGCCGCCCTGGCCTGCGCCCTCCGAGCCGGCCGCCCGCGAATCGCCGCCCTCGACGTCTTCACCGTGGAGCCGCCCGATCTGGCCGAGTTCGCGGACACGACGGACCGGTTGATTCTCAGCCCCCATCAAGCCTGGTACACCGAGGAGAGTCAGACCGATCTGAGGCGTAAGTCGGCCGAGGAGGCGCTGCGGATCATCACCGGCCGCCGGCCACTGAACCCTGTTGGCCCGGTCGTGGGCAACGGCGGTCGGCCGGAGCCCGATCCCCGTTCGGAGCAGCCATGAACCGGTCCTCGATCTCGGATCTGACCTCACCGGAGGTCGCGGCCGTCGTCGAACAGACGGCAACGGCAGTCATCCCGTTCGGCAGCACCGAACAACACGGACCGCACCTCCCCAACGGGACCGACACCATCGCCGCCGAACTCCTGGCCGAAACCGTGGCCGATCTGCTGCCGGCCCTGTACGTGCCATTCGGGCCTTACGGAGTCACGCCGATCCACGCCGGTCATCCGGGAACGATCAGTCTCCGACGCACGACTTTCGAAGCGCTCCTCACCGACGTCTGCGACGAGTTGGTGGCCATGGGGATCACGCGGTTCGTGTACGTGAACTGGCATGAGGGCAACATCGCCTCGATGGACGGGGTGGCCACCGAGATCCAGGATCGTTATCCGGGTGTGTACGTCGTCACCGCCCACGCCTGCTACACCGCTCAGCGGCTCTACGCCGACGACGGTGGCGAACTGACCCACGGCGGCGGGATCGAGGTGCTGGCGGTGATGGCCCACGATCCGGACCTGGTCAAGGTCGAGCTGGCCGGCGAGGCAAGCCGTCCAGACCAGGCCATTGCGCTTGACGCCATGCGCCGGGGCCGGGAGGTCCATGGTTACATAACCGACGTGACCGAGATCGACGCCGACGGCTGGTACGGCAACCCCACATGGGCCCGCACCGAACGGGCCGTCGACTTCGCCGCCACCGTGGGGGGCGAGGTTGCGAGACAGGTGACGTCGATCTTCGAGATGCGGTCCCGATGACCGTCGTCGGCCGGAGCACCTTCCGGTTTGCCGACCTACCCGGTCGTCGCTCAGCCGATCCGTTGGCGGCTGTCGACAGCCAATCGAGCGTGCGCTACGTGAAGCTCGAACACGACCCGACCCGCACCGCCCATCGCCATCCCCATTCGGAGGAAGTGATGCTGATCGTCGCCGGCCACGGTCATCTGTGGCTTGAAGGCGACCGCCTGCCGGTGGAGCAGGGCGACGTGGTCCGGGTGCCGACGGGCGCCGCGCACGCCACGATCCCCGACCGGGGATCGGCCATGGAGCTGATGTGCTTCTTCCCCCATCCCGACCTGGCTGACAACATGGTCGAAACCGACATTGCCGTGGTGAACGACGACGGTGACCACCATGATCCAAAGGTGACATCGTGAGCGACAAGATCAGATTGGCCTCCGTGGGCCTCGGACGGTGGGCCAACGTTCTGGCCCGGGGCGTCCAGCGCAGCGACCTGATCGAAATCCACTCCTGCTACTCCCGGTCGGAGGACAACCGAGCTGAGTTCATGGCCACCCACGGCGTACCGAAAAGCGCGGTCAGCTACGACGAACTGCTGGCCGACCCCGACGTCGAGGGGGTGGTGCTGACCACGCCCAACGACACCCATGCCGACCTCGTCATCGCCGGGTTGGAGGCGGGCAAGGCCGTTTACACCGACAAGCCGATCGCCCAGACTCTGTCCGACGCCTTCGCCATCCGGGATGCCGTCGAGCGGACCGGCGGGGTGTTCGCCGTCGGACACAGTGCCCGCCGGCTTTCGGGTTGTCGGGTGATAAAAAAGGGGATCGACGACGGAACCCTCGGCGGCGTGTCACTGATCGAGGCCAATTTCTCCAACGAGCGTGGCCTGGAGCTGACGCCGGAGACCTGGCGGTGGTATCTGTCGAAGACCCCCGGCGGCCCGCTCATCCAACTCGGTGTGCATCACGCCGACAACCTCCAGTACCTGATGGGGCCGGTGAAAGGCGTCAGCGCCCACCAGCGGAAGCTTTACACGGAGTCCGAAGTCCCCGACGCCACCATGGCCATCTGCGAGTTCGAATCGGGAGCGCTCGGCTACCTTGGCTGCGGCTGGGCCTCGCCCGGCATCTATCAGATCCGCGTACAGGGCACGAAGCGGAATCTCCTGTACGACCTCGACTTCACCCATTGGGATGAGTCCCACGAGGCCGACCGGTGGTCGACGCTTCAGTCCCAGGTCTACGGGGAGCAGGAACGGACACCCGTACATCTGCCGCCCACCGACATGTTCCGGGAGCAACTGGAGGAATTCGGTCTCGCCGCCCGGGGGCAGGCCACGATCGAGGTCGACGCCGACGCCGCAATCCGGGCTCTGGCCGTGGTCCACGCCGCCATCGCCTCCAACGAACAGAAGGGCCGCATGATCGACGTGGACGAGTTCCTGGCCTCCGCCGGCGGCTGAGACGACCGTCGGGTGCCCTCAGTCGGGGCCCTCAAGCACCTAGATCGTCGAGCACACAAGCCACCCGCCGCCCGTCAGGACGGGGGGCAACCTCGACCTCGGGAACAGTGCGGAAACGTATCGACACCTTCGTGTCGCGTACTTCCAGAGCCTCGACCGCCTCGCTCATGGCCGGTGGAATCTGGGCGGTGGCGAACGAATCGACCAGACGCCGGGCCGAGGCTTCATCGTCGAACGACAGGTCGGCATCGAAGGGCGATCGTCGTTCCACCCCATTGAGTTGCTCGAACATCAACGGCGTATCTTCGAGGCGGTGGACGACGTCGTCGATCTCCCAGCCGCATTGGGCGGTGGCGGCGTCGCACCGTGTGTGGAAGCGGCACCCCGACGGGGGTCGGGCCGGGTCGGGCACGTTGCCTTCGAGGCCTTTGAAGTAGTCCTCGTCGGCCGTCTTGGCGACATCGGGGCTCGCCCGCAGCAGGGCCCTGGTGTAGGGATGCATCGGGTGGGCGAACAGCTGCTCGGTCTCGGCCGCTTCGGCGACGCGGCCGAGATACATGACCACGATGTCGCGGGCCATGTGGCGAACCACCGACAGGTCGTGGGTGATGAACAGGTAGGTCAGGCCCCGCTCGACCTGGAGTCGATGCAACAGGTTCAGGATCTGGGCCTGAACCGACACGTCGAGAGCTGAGACGGGCTCGTCGCAGATGATCACCTTGGGATCGAGAACGAGCGCTCTCGCGACGGAGATCCGCTGACATTGCCCACCCGAGAACTGGTGCGGTTTACGGGCGCCATAGCGCGGGTCGATCCCGACCGCTTCCATCAACTCGTCGATGTCATCCATGCTCCATCTGCCCCGGTCGCCCCAGACCCGGAGGCCCTCGGCGATGATGTCGCGCACCG
>JAOUGG010000171.1 GCA_029857855.1 Acidimicrobiia bacterium
GGGAATGAGATGGTTTCCGGGGACCCGAGTTCGCTTGCGAACTCGCTGAGCGAAGCGGCAGGGACCATCGAATGGGAATGAGATGGTTTCCGGGGACCCGAGTTCGCTTGCGAACTCGCTGAGCGAAGCGGCAGGGACCATCGAATGGGAGTAACCCACCCGAACTTTGGTCCTGGAACGACCCGCAAACGGGTCGCCGGGGGCTCAAAGTTCGGTGAGGGTCAGCCGCCGGGAATCGGGATGTAGTTCGGGCCCTCGTATTCCTCGAGCTTGGTCAGGCTGGCCAACTGGCGCGACGTGCCGGTCTGCCCGTAGGTGCAGTTGCGCCGCGCCCGCAGGCAGTTGAAGGTCCACAGCTCGATCGCCTCGTCGTTCCAGGCGCCCCACCAGTCGGCGTGCAGCGAACCACCGGGCGTGGCCCCAGGGGCGTCGAGTCTGTCGGACGAAAGGTGCCAGCCGTTCACCGAATCGGTGCCTCGCCAGTAGATGAGGAACGAGATCTGGGGTAGCCGCTGCGGATGGGAGGACGGGCAGGGATGGTTCTCGTTCACGTAGGTGAGATGCGACGTGTAGTCCGGTGCGGGTTTCGACAGATTGACCCCGTCCCAGCAGTTGGGGAACTGCACGGAGGCGTTGATGACGTCGCCGCCACAATCGGGAACGCGGTTGGTCATGTTGTACTTGTTCCCGCTGTCACCACACGACCAGTGCAACTCGTTGCGGGTCTCAAAGGAGTAGTGCAGGTCGTTGCCGCCGATCATCTGCAAACCCTGCGGCATCGGGATGACGCTGTCGGGCGACTTCGTCTTGTAGTAGATGATGATCTGATACGGGACGACGGCATTGCCCTTGCTGTCGAGCAGCGCCGGCACCCAGTAGGCCGAGCGATTGAGCTCGTAGCCCTGGCAGGTACCGCCGCCGGAGTTGATCAGGGTGTTGTCGGTTGTGAACGCATTGGTGTCGGTGTTCCCGAAGAACATGTGGAAGTGGGACTTCCCTGGCTGACCAGGGTAGATGATCGGGTCGTCGTAGCTGAAGTGCGAGTACTCGCAGGCCAGACGGAACTGCCCCTCGGGTGAGCTGCCGTTGTCGGGGCGGGGTGCCGGTTCGGTCAACGCCTCGACGCTCAACTGATCCGACGGCACCGAGATGTAGCGGGTGAACTTGTCCTGGTCGTTGCGCATCGACTCGAAGTCGCCGTCGCGGGGCCCGGGTTGGACGGATGTGCTCGTCGATTCGGCCGCCGAATCCCCGTCGGCGGAACCGAAGCCGGACACATCGAGAGCCCCCGAGGCCGTCGCCGACGCCGACGCCGACGCCGGGGCGGCAGGAACGGTCGATGAACCGAACGCCAGCAGCGATCGGTCGTTGTCGAGATCAACGGCCCGGGTCTGTTCGTCGGTCTCCGGCGCCGCCGTCGTGTTGATCACGTCGTCGCCACCGGTCAGCAGATCGAGTCCGGTGATCGCCAAGAAGGCAAGGACAATGGTGGCTCCCGCCACTGCGAGTCGCGTCGACCAACCTCCGGTTGACATGCAACCACAAGGCTAACACCCGCGACACCGCGTCAGGCGGTCGCCTCGGCGGTCTCGGCCAGGGGATTGTCGATCGACGGAGCCAGGCGGCCGACCACGGCCACGACGACGAACGCCGCCACTGCGAAAACGGTCGGCCACAGCCAGTTCTCGGCGGTCGGGAGGTCGAGTGTGGTTCCGGAGATCGACTCGCCTGCTTCCTCACTGATGATGCCGACCCCGTTGGGCCAGGGCCACAGCACCCGGATCGAGCCGATCATCAATCCGATCAGCGCCCCGATCACCGGATCGTGATGGTGATCCAGAAGATATCCCAGGGCGCTCGAGAACAGGGCCAGGCCGACGGTCGCCCCCAGTCCGAACACGGCGATCACCACGAGATCCCGATCGTGGACCGCGCTGAGCACCGTTGCGTACATGCCCATCATCAACAGGAGGAACGATCCGCTGATCCCCGGCAGGATCATGGCGCAGATTGCGATGGCCGCTGCTCCGAAGTAGACGGGCAGAGACGGGTCGGCGACCGGCCCGGACTGGAATCCCAGCAGGACGAAGGTCGCCGCCGCCACGGCGGCCATGGCGGTCACGTCGGCGGCCGTCGTGGAGTGCAGAAGCCGCCAGGCGACGACGACCGAACCGAGCACGAGGCCGAGGAACAGCCCGGCCATCTCCTCGGGACGATCGCGCAGCAAGCGCTCGATCACCGCCGACAGGGCCAGGAGGGCCATGCCGATGCCGGTGAGGAGGGGCAGCAGGAACGACCACTCGACCGATCGCAGGTGGCTCACGAACCCTGCTCCGTCGAGACGGAGCAGCGAGCCGAGGGCCCGTGCACCCCGGCGGACGTTGTCGAGCAGTTGTTCGTAGATTCCGAAAACCAGTGCCACGGTACCGCCGGACACTCCGGGGACGATGTCGGCCGCGCCCATGAAGAAGCCGCGAACGGCGGTGAGTGCCAGCTTGGAGATCACCGACGCAGCTTAACCTCCTCGGTGGCGTGCCCGGTCGCCCCCGGTGACGGGCCTCGGAAAGCAATCTTCCCCTATCTTGCCCCCGAGGCCCGTCTCCGGTTTGCGTTCCGGGTGCGGACGCCCTAGCGGAGGTCCGCACCCTGAGTATCGGCGAACCGACACTCAACCGGTACAGGCGCGCCGAAGCCTCGGCTCATCACACGGTTCTTCGACTGCGGTCGGCTCCGAGGAGAACAACGGTCCGGCCCGGTCGAAACTCAGCCGGCGGCGGCCGACTGGTCGAGGTGGCCGGAGTCGGGATCCCCGGTCGTCGGGGCGGAGCCGGGCGGGTTCGTCGGCGGATTCGGCCGGCGGCCGGGTCGCAGGTCGATCTCCCGGTCGCCGAGCTGCCACAGTCGACGACCGAGCGGCTCCTGGTCGCTCGATGAAGTACCGCTGTTCGAATCGGTCGTCCGGGATCGCCGCCGGGTCGGAATCGGTAGGCGATCGAGCGACACGTCGTCCCAGCGCACCCACTTGCCCCGCTGCGGCTGCGGGCTCGGCAACAGGATGGCGTCGGACCGGTACCAGCGCGACGCCAGCGAGGCCAGCGCCACCTGGGCGGGGATCTCGATCGATCGGTAGGTGGTCGTGGCCGCGGCCAGCGTCAAGGCGATCACCACGACGAAGACGAACGGGCCCTGCCACTCGAACGGGTGGGCGGCGGTGAGGCCGTAGGCGAAGGGAATATGCCAGAGATACAAGCCGAACGTGCGGGAGCCGAGGCGATGCCACCAGGCGTTGGTCAACGTCCGGTTCAACCAGCCCGGCAACCCGGAGATCGCCTCCGCGGAGAGGATGATGCCGCCGAACACGGCGGCTAGCGCCAGTCGCAGTCCGATATCGACGACCGACGGTCCTGCCGCCGGCACCACCAGCAGCAGTGCCAGGCCACCGACGGCCGGGGTGACGAGCTTCGTCATCGGGCGGCGGTGGAGGTTGGCCAGGGGTAGTGTGCCGATCGCCAAGCCGATGAGTAGCGCGTCGAGCGAGGTCCAGGCGGCGACGGCACCGCTCAGGGACGGCTCGGGCGGATTGAGCCACGTTCCGGCCCCCGCCGCCGACATCGATTCCGCCCCGAGGGTCGCCAGGAACACCATCCTGACAACCATCATGAGGCCGGCGACACCGAACATCAGGAACGACCGGTTCCGCGGACAAAGCCGCTGCCGCCCGGCGGTCAGCAGCCACGGGGCGGCCACGGCTGTCTGCGCCACCAGAGCCACGGCCCAGAGGTGGTCGATCGCGGCGTAGGATCCCGCGGTCACGAACGGTACGACGTTGGCGGTGAACGTGGCCCCGCCGATGAGCGCCAGCGCCTCGCCGTCGGCCGGACCGCCGGTCAGTACCCGATGAACGGCAACCAGGGCGATCATCAACAGCACCGTCGGAACCGCTCGTGCCGCCAGTCCCAGGACCATCGGGACCCGCCAGCCGGGGCTGGAGCTGCACCGGTGCACCACCCGGGCCAGTCGGAATCCGATGACGACGAGGAGGACCTGGATGCTCGTGCCCACATCGAGGCCGGGCAAGCCGAGGCCGGCGGCCACGGCGATGGCGCACGTGATCCCCAACAGGGCCTGGACCCGGTTCGGGGGCGTGGGCATGGATTCGTTCGTCGACGGTTGGTCGGCTGTATCGAGCACGCTTGGTTCCAATCTTGACCGCTGGCACAGGGCCCGCCGCGACGTCTGTGGTCACAATCCGCGCTGGTTGCTGATTCTTCTGGTTGACTCTCTCGTTGTGTTTGTTCCTGGGTGGGAAACGATGTTATCCCCAGCCCGGAAGTCGTTTGAGACCAAACATCATCTGCGGATGAGGTGCCGACCGCCCATCAAAAGCAGTGATAGCATGTTGATCCTTCATCAACGACCGGAATGCCCGGTCGGCGGTTCCAGCCCCTCAGTGCCCGATCCGGCCCACGTTGCGGGCCGCCGTCACGATTTGATCCTCGCCGACCAGGACCAGCTCGGCGGCCGCGCCCAACGGGATGAACGAGTCCCGGGCCGCGACCCGGTCAACGGCTCCCCGGAACCCTCCGGCCAACAGGGCGGCCAGGATCGCCTCGCCCACTCCACCGCTGTGCCGGGTCTCGTCGACGACCAGCACACGTCCGGTCGCCGAACTCTCGGCCACCAGATCGTCGACCGGCAACGGAGCGAGCCAGCGTAGATCCACAACCCGCCAGTGTTCGCCGTGGTCGTCACGCAGACGACGGCGAGCCCGCAGGCTCAGATAAACGCCGTTGCCCCACGTCACGATGGTGCCGTCGGTTCCGGCGCCGTGAGTGCGGGCCGATCCGACCGGGACCGGATCGGTGGTGAACGGGGCGGTCCATCCCTGATCGCCGTCGTGGTGGAGGTCGGTCGTGTGGTAACGGGCGATCGGCTCCAAATACACGCAGACCGATCCGTTGGTGGTGGTCTCGGCCACGCAGCTGGCCAGCATGGCCGCCGCGTCCGACGGGTGTGACGGCGAGGCGATGACCAGACCGGGGATGTCGCGCAGCACGGTGATCGAGTTGTCGTTGTGGAAGTGCCCGCCGAACCCCTTCTGGTAGGCGTAGGACGCAACACGGACCACCATCGGGTTTCGGTACTGGTCGTTCGAGAAGAACTTGAGGGTGGCGGCCTCGCCCCGAAGCTGGTCCTCCGCGTTGTGGAGATAGGCCAGGTACTGGATCTCGGGAATCGGCAGGTGACCGTTCAGCGCCGCGCCCAGGGCGAGGCCGAGCACCGTCTGCTCGTCGAGGATGGTGTCGAACACCCGGTCCTCGCCGAAGCGGGTCTGGAGGCCTCTGGTCACGCCGTAGACGCCGCCCTTGCGGCCGATGTCCTCACCGAAAACGATCGCGGAGTCGTCGGCCGACAGCGTCAGGGCCAGCGCCTCGTTGATGGTGCGGGCCAGCGTCAAGGGTTCGCCGCTGCCGCCAAGCGTCTGTCCCGGGGAGAGGGAAACGGACGGATTGGTCGCCGCCAACAGGTCGGCCGCCCGCAATTCGACGGTCGAGCGGTCGGTGATGACGAGCGGCGCCATGATCTCGTCGGCCGACTCGAAAGCGGGCTCCTCGGCGATCTCAAAAGCCCGTCGCCGAATCTGATCCCGTCGCTCCAGGTACCAGGCCACGAGGTCGGCCCCGGAGCAGACATTGGCGTCGACGACGGCCCGGGCCGTGCCGAGGATCGGATCGCGGTGAAGGTCGACCCTCAGAGCGGCCGGAGCCCGGTAGGCCGTCTCGACATCGGTGCCGGCGTGGCCGAGGTAGCGTACGGTCCGCAGGTGCAGGAAGCCGGGGCGCTGCTGGCTGCGGATCGTTTCCACGAGCTCTGCGGTGACGGCCAGCACCTCCGCAGGGTCGTGTCCGTCGGCCGCGGCCCATTCGAGGCCGGGCCGGGAGCGGGTCGACGACTCCACCCATCCCGACGGCGTCGGCACGCTGATCCCGATGCCGTTGTCTTCGCACACGAACAGGATCGGGAGCGGGCTACCCCGCTCGGCGGTGTGCGACGCCCAGTTGAGGGCCCCCTGGGCGGTGGAGTGGTTGAGGGAGGCGTCGCCGAGAGAGCAGACGACGATG
>JAOUGG010000975.1 GCA_029857855.1 Acidimicrobiia bacterium
ATCGCCGATTTCAGCGACGAGGACCCCGACGACGTGATCGGTGGTCACATCAACAACCTCATCGTGCACGGTGACCGGGGCACGCTCAAAGCCACCAACCCGCTCGCTCCGCACAACGGTGCCGCCCTGGTGGTGGCCACCGACAACGGGCAGCGATTCGAGGAGGTGCCGTCGTCGAGCACGTACCACCACCAGATGGTGGCGTTCCGCGACGCCATCACCGACGGCAAGCCGTTCCCGACCACGATCGCCGATGGCGTGCGCAACATGGCGGTGATCGACGCCTGCTACCGGGCCGCCGGCCTCGACCCTCGCCCGATCGTCGCCGACTCCTAGCCCACACTCAAACCATTCCGGCGGTTGTGGGGTGCGGTTTTGGTGGTCTAGGGCCGCCGGTTTGGGGAGTGGGTGCGTCGCTGGCGTTCCGGCGGTTGTGGGGTGCGGTTTTGGTGGTCTAGGGCCGCCAGATGGGAGGGTCAGGCGACTGTGGCCGACGGGGAGACTCCCGCCGGCAGCGCGACACCGAGCCAGTTCGCGATCATCTGCTTGCCTCCGACGGTGAGCACCGACTCGGGGTGGAACTGCACGCCGTGCACGTCGAAGGTCCGATGGCGTAGGCCCATGATCAGACCGGTCTCGGTCTCGGCGGTCACCTCGAGGTCAGCCGGCAGGTCGCAACGTTCGACGATCAACGAGTGGTAGCGGGTCGCCTCGAGCGGCGACGGAAGGCCGGCGAAGACCCCGTTGTCGGTGTGGCGGATAAACGACGTCTTGCCGTGCATCAGCTCAGGGGCCCGCTCCACCGTCCCGCCGAAGACCTGGCCGATGCACTGATGGCCGAGGCACACGCCGAGTACCGGCCGGTCGGGAGCGAACCGGCGGATGATGTCATTGGACACCCCGGCGTCTTCCGGTCGCCCGGGACCAGGGGAGATGAGCACGGCGTCCGGGTTCAACTCGACGAGTTCGTCGACTGTGGCGGCATTATTGCGGACGACGACAGGCTCGGCACCCAGTTCGCCGATGTACTGCACCAGGATGTACACGAAGGAATCGAAGTTGTCGATGACGAGAACGCGCTGGGTCACGGCGCTCAGGGTACTAGCCTTGGAAACGTGGTTCGTCAAGATAAGTCCAAGACCGGTCGTGTAACTCCGAAGGGCACGGTGCCCCAGGGGGCGAAGCCGGGTCCGACGGCAACCAATGTGCCCCGAACGCCGGGCGACGTCGAGAAACCGTCACCGGTGATCGTGCCGATCGTGATGTTCGGATCGTTCATCCTCGGCATCGGGCTCATCCTGTTCAACTACCTGCCACACGGCCTGTTCGGCATGCCGAGCAACTGGTACCTCCTCGGCGGCCTGGGCCTGATTCTGGTCGGCATCATCGCCGCCACCCAGTACCGCTAGTCGCGTTCCGGCGTCGGCGCCTTCGGGGCCCGGAAGTTATCCACACCGTGTTGATTCTTCAACATGGAGCCCATTTCCCATACGGATTCAGAGGGTTTTGACGTGGCGAAGGCTGTGGATAACCTGAGCGTTCCCGGGCAATTACCCACAGTCTGTGGATCTGATACCACAGGCATCTGGGCGCAGACGGCTGGTTTGAGCTTGTTCCTGATCCGGGCCCGCGGCGACCGTGATGCCGACCGCGCCCACGGCGACCGTGATGCCGGCCGCATCCGGTGACGGTTCGCTACGACGGCAGAACCCCGAGAAGGCGCAGTGAATAGGCGCCGATGACCAGCCAGAACCACTTGGCGTAGCCGCTGTCGCCGAGCCGTCCGTTGAACCGGTAGCCCAGCATCGTGCCGCCGATCATGAGCGGGATCATGGCCACGGCGAGGCCGAGCTGACGGACGCCGAGCAGCCCCTCACCGGCGAAGGTGAGCGTCTTGGTCACGTCGCCGGCGAGTGAAACGAGCGTGGCGGCGCCGACCGTGAACCGTCGGTCGAGACCCAGACCACGGACGGCCACCCCTTTGAGCGGGCCGCTCGTTCCCGAGAAT
>JAOUGG010000976.1 GCA_029857855.1 Acidimicrobiia bacterium
CGCTGGGCCTACAACACCGCGGTCGCGTCGTTCATGGAGTTCACCAACACGCTGTACCGGTACGTCCAGTCCGACGGCGGTCCCCACGGGCCGACGTTGGCCGAGGCCGTCGACACGCTGCTGTTGCTGACGGCCCCGGCCGTCCCACACATCACGGCCGAGCTGTGGGCCATCCGCCACGGCGGCGAGCACATCCATACGACGGCGTGGCCGACGGCCGACCCCGACAAGACGCGTGTCTCCTCGGTCACCATGGTTATTCAGGTCAACGGCAAGGTTCGCGACCGTGTGGAGGTGCCGCCGGAGATCACCGCAGCCGAGGCCGAGGCGATGGCCAGGAGTTCGGCCCGCGTTCAGGAACTACTCGTCGGCCGGCCTCCGAAGAGGGTCGTTGTTCGCCCGCCCATGCTGGTCAACGTGGTGGGCTGACGGGCCGGGTCAGGCCGACGGACGTTCGGCGGCCCCGTCGAGCCGGGGAACATCCTTCCAGAGGCGTTCCAAGTCGTAGTAGTCGCGCGACTCGTCGGTGAAGACATGCACAACGAAGATTCCGAAGTCCATGAGCACCCACGTCCAGGTGTCGCGCCCTTCGACCCGCACCGGCTTCGGGCCCCCGGCCCGGGTGAGCGCTTCCTCCACCGCGTCGACGATGGCTCGAACCTGGCGGTTGTTGCGGCCCGACGTGATGATGAACCAATCGGTGATGGCCATGATCTCGCCGACGAAGAAGGCCTCGGTCCGTTGCCCGAGCTTGTCGTCGGCCGCATCGGCGGCCAGCCTGACCCAGCGCCTGATCTCGAGGTCGTCGGACACGCCGTCTGCCGACGCCCCAGGCCTGTCGCCGGGTGCCGACCCGTCGGTGTCATTGTTCTGTTCTGCGCTCAGCTGTCCGCTCCTGGACTCGACAACAGGGATCAATTCTAGCGTCGCCGGACCCTCCGGGACCATCGGATGTCGGATCAGCAAGGACCTGAGTCCCTGTCGGACCGCCAGGACCAGTCCTACAGTCGAGGCATGGACGCTTCGGATGCCATTGTCATGTGGCTGGACGAAGGCCTGGTCGACCACGAGCTGGCGGCCCGCCTCCGAGCGTCACTGGAGGAACGAGATGAGCCGGAGCGGGCCAATCGCCTGATCTGGCTGCTCGTGTCGGTCGGTGCCGTCCTCATCGGTGGCGGGCTTCTGCTGTTCATCGCCAGCCAGTGGGACCACAGTTCACCGATCCGACGCCTGGGACTGCTGTTCGGTATCTATGTGATCATCGTGGCCGGTGCGGGGGTGGCCCAACGACAGCAGCTCGACATCACGGCCCGAGGCCTGTGGTTCCTGTCCTCGATCGCCGTGGGTGTGAACTTGTTTCTCGTCGGCCAGATCTTCAACCTGACCCTCAACTACTGGCAGGGCACCCTGCTCTGGTTGATCGCCACGTTGGTCATGGGTTGGGCATCACCCTCGTCCGCCCAGGGCTGGCTGGCCGTACCGCTGGGCCTGCTCACCCTGGGCTGGATCAGCGTCCCGTCGTCGCGTTTCTTCGACCAGGGGGCTTTCCTGTGGGAACCCGCCGGTCTCCGACCGCTCCTGCCGCTGGTCGGCCTGGCACTGGTCGGGATCGGGCTGCTGGTGGCTCCGACCTCGTTCTCGTGGTTGACCCGGCCGGCCGCGGCCTTCGGCGCGCTATCGGTGGCGGTTCCCGTCACCGTGTCGACCTTCCACCCGGAGGCGTTCGGCTGGATCTTCGGGATCGAGTTCCGACCGTTTCATGTCATCGTGGGCCTCCTCTTCATCGTCCTCATCGCGCTCGCCTGGTGGAAGCAGCCGCTCACCCCGCTGGCGATCGGCTTCGCCGCGGTCGCGGTGCTACTAGTGGTGCTGCTACCTCAGGTCGACGGTCGGGCGTTCGATGAGACGACCGTTTCGTGGCTGGCCCCACCGTTCGACGATTCCGAGGCGCTCTTCTTCTTCTACAACGCGATCATCTTCGGTTTTGCCCTCGCCACGATCGTG
>JAOUGG010000172.1 GCA_029857855.1 Acidimicrobiia bacterium
CGAGAGCAGCGACCCGTCGGACGAACGCCGCCGTCCTACACCGGCGTTCAACCGCGACGGGGTCAGCCCGATCGTCATCATCATCGCCGTCGCCCTGCTCGTCGTTATCATCCTCGCCGCGGTGTTCTTCTCATGACGGCAGCGCAACCGTGATCGTTGTACACGCCGGTCATCGCGTTGACGCCCCGGATCGGGCAACCGGTTTGTTCCCGGTCGGGCGCGACGGCAGCGTGTACCGACGGCTCTACCTGCTGATGATGGAGCTTCGACCCCGCCTGGTGGTCACGGCGGCCGCCGGTGGCGCCGACCTGCTGATGCTCCGAGTGGCCGAGGATCTGTTCATCCCCCGGTTGGTGGCGCTTCCGCTCCCGGTCGACGATTTTGTCCGACGATCGGTGGCCGATCAGGGTGACCGCTGGGTCGAGGCGTTCCAGCATTCGCTGTCGTGCGCCGACACGGTGGTCACGACCGACCTGTCGGACCACGACGACTGGTGGCGGCGGGGCAACGACTTCCTCCACGACTGCGCGCTCGACGCCCGAGTGCGTTCGAACGGCAGTGGGGCCGAACCGATCACGGCCGTCGTCGTGCGCAGCAGCCGATGCCCCGCTTCGTCGGGCACGGCGGACTTCGCGGCCAAGGCGGCCGGATGGGGTTGGCCGATCCACGTCGTCGACCCTCTCGAGGACTGACGCCGAACCGGTCGTTCGGCCGGGTGATCAGGGAGACATCAGGGTCGAATCAGGGAGAGACCTGATACCCGAACGCCGCCCGTGGCCTCATCATGAAACCATGAACGAAATCAACACCACAACCCCGCTCCAGGGCAACGAGGTTCCTCCCGCCGACACGACCAACGGTTCGTCGGGATTCGACGCCTCCGCCTCCGAAACCAACACCATGGCCTCGACCACGTCGACCTCGGTCAACCCCCGGGTCAAGGTACTCGAACGCAAGAACGGCATGATCGCCGGTGTCGCCGGCGGCCTGGCCGACTACTTCGACATCGACGCCACCATCGTCCGTCTCGTCCTCGTGGGGCTCTCCCTCGTCACGATGCCCGCCGTCCCGCTGGCCTACATCGTCGCTTGGATCATCATCCCCGAGGAGGGTATGGCCCCGATCACGGCCTCGCCGCCCATGGTTTGACACGGGCATTCCGGCGGACTCAGCCGCAAACGAGCCGCCGGTTGTCGCCGGGCCGGTCCTTCCCCTCATGGGATGGGTCGGCCCGGCATCGTCGCGTCAGTCCGTGGAGGGTGAGGCGTCGGGGTTGTCGACGGCGTAGGCCTTCAGGTCGGCCATCTCGCACCAGTCGAGCGTGCGGGCGTGGGTGGCCGCCAGCACCACTTTGGGCGCCATGCCGGCTTCCAGAGCCTCGGCCCAGCGGGGGGCGCACAGGCACCACTGGTCGCCCTCCGACAGCCCGACGAACCCGAACTCCAAGCGTGGCGTCGACAGGTCGTTGCCCTTGCTGGCCGAGAACTCGAGAAACTCGTCGGTCATGATCGCGCAGACGGTGTGCACGCCGTGGTCGTTGCCGTCGGTGTTGCAGCATCCGTCACGGAACCAGCCGGTCCGGGGATTCATCGAACAGACCTGGAGATCTTCACCGAGCACGTTGATGGGCATGGGTTGATTCAACCACCAACCACCGACAACTGCTCTGGGCTTGGACCGGGCCTCGCCTACTCGAAGCAGGCGATGAGCTCGGCGAGGTGGCTGAACAGCGGATCGGCGCCGTTCTCGAACGGAGTCTTGCCCAGGCGGACGATCACCAGGTCGAGGCCCGGCACCACCACGATCACCTGCCCCTCGTAGCCGCTGGCCCGGAACGAGCCGTGGGTGCACGGGTAGACCCACCAGTGACGGCTGTACCAGTTGAGCGAATCGGGTTCGACCGACAGCGGCCGGCGGGCGTCGTCGACCCAGCCCTCCGGCAGGATGCGGCGCCCGTCCCAGACGCCGTCTCGAAGGTGGAGGAGACCGAACCGGGCGAAGTCCCGCGCTGTGGCGTAGAGGAAGCTCGAACCGACGAAGGTCCCCGACCGGTCGAACCGGGGATCGGCCGACGACATGCCAAGCGGCCCGAACAGCTCATCGGCCATGAACCGCCGCACAGCGCTCTCCTGCTCGGCGATCGACGATCCGGGATCGGAGACGGCGTCGGTGATCAACCGGGAGACGAGATTGGTCGTGCCGCTCGAATAGTAGTAGAGCTCCCCGGGCGGATGGTCGAGCGGCTTGCCGGCGGCGTAGGCGGCCATGTCCTCGGCTCCGACCCCGAACAGCATCTCGAGCACATCGGTGAGCGCGCCGTCGTCGTTCTCCTCGTACTCCTCCACCCACTGCAGACCCGAACGCATCTCGAGGAGTTGGGCGGTGGTGATGGCGGCCCGGTCGTCGTCGGCCCAGGCCGCGATCGGAGCGGGACCGAGGTGGGCCGGGAAACGCCCCTGGTGCACGAGGATGCCAAGCAGAGCATGGGTGAACGACTTGGCCATCGACCAGGAGACCAGAAGCTCGCTCGGCGACGACTCGGGATGGTAGCGCTCGGCCACGATCCGGCCGCCCTGCACGACGACCAGTGCCAACGACTGACCGAGGCTGGAGCCGCCGGTCGGCTCGTTGGGTTCGGCGAAGGCCCGGTTGATCTCGGTCCGGAGGCGGATCTCGTCGGCTCCGGCCGGCGAACCGGCCGGCCACTGGTGAGTGGGATACTCGACGCCGGGGGGCTGCGGGGGCAGCGTCACCAGGTCGGAGGGCATAGGGGAGGGAAAGGCAATGGCCGCCATCGGCCCAGGGTAGGGGCTGGACGGTCGGCGAGCCGGATGCACCGCTCCGAAGGGTGTCATCGGGTCTCGCTAAGGTGTGGACGGTGACCCTTTCCCTGGCCGAGCTGGCGGCCGACGCCACTCCCTACCTCGACCTCGACCAATCCGCCGAGCAATCAACCGATCAGTCCACCGAGAGTCCGGCCCCGGCGCAACCGAGGTGGGCCGACCTGCGCGAACTTAGCCGCTACCTGCGATTGGGCCTGGCCGACCTGGTCGCCGACCGAGACCCGGGCCCGGAACCCGGGGCAGTGGCCCCACTGCGCCTGACGAAGGGCCGGGTCCGAACCGCGGCGATCTGCCCGGCGCAGGTGCTGGCCGAGGTCAACCCGTTCGGCATCAACTTCAACATCGCGGTCGGCATCGTCTGTGACGCGGCGGCCGGTGTCCTCGCCCTCCACCCCGGGTTCCGCCCGGCCGGCGGAACCCGATGGTTTGCCGGCCTGCGTGCCAGTCTCGAACAGGAACATCCGCACCTGGTCGAGTTCGTCGACGGTCTCGGCGCCGGTGATCGGGCCGACTTCGACCACGTCGTCGACGACCTGAGCGGCGTGCTCCCCGATCTGCTCGGCGACCTCCGACCTCATCGCCCGACCGTGCACCACCGGATCGCCCACGTGCCGGTTCCAGGCGTGCAGATCACCGGCGAGATCGACATCTCGTGCGACGTCTCGATCGGCGGATCGGTCCGGGGACGGTTGCTGGCCGAGGTGAAGAGCGGGCGGTTCAACCCCCGCATCACCGACGAATTGGCCCACTACGCCCTGATCACGACGTTGCAGCAGCTCCGAAGCGAACAGGTCGACGAACCCTCGGAACCGCCACGCCAGATCATCGGCTGTTCGATCAGCCTCGGCGACCTGGCCGTCGTGCCGGTCGTCCTGACCATGGAGATGCTCGAGACCTCCGCCCGGCGCCTCCTCGACACGACGAAGGGCCTCCTCGCCATCGACGAGACCATGAAGGCCGGGGGTCGCCCGCCCACAAATCCGGGTGACCATTGCCGCTGGTGTCGTCGCGTCTCCGAGTGCGGCGACGCCCCCGACCTGGTGATGGCCGAGATCAACGAGTCGCTCCGCCCGCTGGAACCGCTGCGATTCGACCCGGACTTCGACGACGGCGCGGTCGATGACGAGTTCGCCGAACCCGGGGTCGACGCCTCGTGAGCAGTCCGGCGGGCCCGGGCTCCGACGAGCCCCGCCTCTACCGGCGGCTCACGATGGAGCTGGCCGATCGCCTGACCGAGCCGGCGTTGCGGTGCGAGGAGGGGGAGGTTCGCGACCTCGACCGCAACCACGTCGTCCGGGTGTCCGACTACGACGTCGGCACCGCGGCCCGGTGCCAGGCCAAGGCTGCGGCCGCGCCGTCTGAGTTCGAGCCGTCGATCTTCACCACGAGTCGGGCGGTGGCGCTGCGGTCGATGCGGTGGTTGCGGCGTACGGGCTCGGTGGTCGAGGCCGTCGGCCACACCATGCGCCGGGCCCGCCAGGCCGATCATGACCCGTCCGACGGCGCCCCGGCTCCAGATATCGACTGGCTCGGTGAGTATCTGGGGGATCCGGCGCTGGCCCCGATCGACGTGCGGGTCCGCATCGCCGCCCGGGCCACCACCTGGCTGACCACGACACTGGATGTGCTCGGTGTCGACGACCCGAAGCAGACCCAGGGCTGGCGGTTCGACATCCGCCCCCGCTGGCGCTACCCCGGCCGGGGCCTGGCCCTCGACGGGCGGGTCGATCTCGCGCTGCCCATCGTCGGGAATCACACCCCGGTGTTCGTCCTGGCGAGCCTGCATCCCGCCGTGCTGGATCAGGCGGCGTTCAACATCTGCCTGTGGACCATCAATCAGCGCAAGCCTCCCGACGAGGTCCTGGTGGTGGAGCTGCCAACGGCGTCCCTTCATCGCCTTGCCGTCGACGAGCTGTTCGATCGCGGTGTCGACGCCGCCGCCCGCGCCGCCGAGGCGGTCACGGCCCGAACCCCGGGAGCCGATGAGCCGATCGTGCGGCTGACCCGGAGCCCGTCCGACTTCACGTGTTCGGACTGCGGCTGGGCGGCCGGCTGCCAGGCCAAGTCCGAGTTCGACCGGCAACCGGTACATCGCGGCGGCATCCAGTTGACTCCCTCACCTCGCACCGCCGTCCCACCCTCCGGCTGACCCGACCATTCCGGCGGTCGTGAGGCCCCGTTTTGGTGGTCCACAGCCGCCAGTTCGACGGCGCGGAGGCAACCCGACCATTCCGGCGGTCGTGGGGCCCCGTTTTGGTGGTCCACAGCCGCCAGTTCGACGGCGGGGAGGGGACGAGTGAGTTGCAAATCGGAACCCACCCCGGCTAGTGTCGCCCGGGTCATGACCACAGCGCCCGTCAACTGTTCGATCGCCGCAACCACCGACGTCGTCGGCGACCGCTGGACGCTGCTCATCCTGCGAACGATCTTCCGGGGCCATCACCGGTTCAACGACATCGCCGACGACGTCGGCATCGCCCGGAATCTCCTGTCGGATCGCCTCGGCAAACTCCTCGACGCCGATGTCATCGAACGGGTCCCCTACCACGACCGCCCCGTCCGTTACGAGTACCGGCTGACCACGAAGGGGGCCGACCTGTCGCCCGCGCTGATCGCCCTCATGCGCTGGGGGGACCGCTGGTACGCGGCCGACGGCCCACCGGTGGAGCTGTACCACGACCAGTGCGGCTGCCGGCTCGAGCTGAGCGTCCGCTGCGCCATGTGCGATCAGCCGGTCGGCCCCACCCACATCGCCAGCCGGCACCCGTGACTCTCTTCCTCCCTCCGAAACGGAACCCAATGACCGCAACCGCAACACCGTCGCCCAACGAGATCGAGCAGATCGACCACGACCTTCCCACCGACGAGCTGCCCACCGACGAGCTGCTGGCTCGGGCCGCCCGCTGTCGTGACGAGGCGTTCGGCCGCCGTATCACCTACTCCCCCAAGGTGTTCATCCCGTTGACCAAGCTCTGTCGGGATCAGTGCGGGTACTGCACCTTCGCCCAGCCGCCGGCCCGGGTCGAAGCGCCGTACCTCAGCTCCAACGAAGTGGTCGCCATCGCCCGGAGCGGAGCCAGGGTCGGCTGCCACGAGGCGCTGTTCACCCTGGGCGAGCGGCCCGAACTGCGCTACCCGGCGGCCCGGGAGTGGCTCGACGAGAACGGCTACACGTCGACCATCGAGTACCTGGCGGCGATGGCCGAACTCGTGCTCGAGAAGACCGGGCTGCTACCTCACGCCAACGCC
>JAOUGG010000977.1 GCA_029857855.1 Acidimicrobiia bacterium
AGGCTCACGGGAAGGAACCGCCAGCCGTTCATGACCCAAGCCAACACCACGGCACCGGTCACCACGATGATCGCCACCAGGATCATCCGGGGCAGCAGCTTGCCGAGCAGGATCGGTCGGAAGTCGTCGCCCGGTATGGCATCGGCGGTGAAGCGGGGGCCGTCGCCGCCGAAAAGGTTGGTCGACGTCATCGTCGCTCCGGAGACGGCGGCGAGGAACGGGACGAGTACCAGGCGGGGGTTTCGCTCCTGCAGTTCGGTGATGGTCGGGAGCGCGAAGGCGAGAATCAGCGGCAGGAAGGCAGCGATCTCGGTCCACTCTCGAACGTCGCGCCGGATGGCCCGGGCCGACTTGGCCCACACGGCCGCCGTCCGCCGGTCGAGCAGGCGGTCCATCCACGGTGCCACCAGCGGCTTCGCCCGTTTGGTCTTGACCTGTGCCTCGCGGCCATCCAGTGTCCGATCGAGAGCCAAGCGCCACAGGACCACCAGGATCAGAGGAACCGTTGTTCCCAACACCAGGAAGAACAGGGCCGCTTGCAGGTTGCCCATCGACGCCTGTGCAATGGCCTCCGGTGTCCAGCCGATCGGCAGAAAGCGTACGAACCGGCGGGCCGAGGTGAACCAGCCCAGGTCGAAATCGTCGACCGCCAGAGCGATCAGCTGCGACGAGACGCCGAGGGTGATGGCGGCCAGAACCGTGACGCTGCCGGCAATCGAGCGAAACCTGGTCGAAGCCAGCAGGCCGACGGCGGCGACGGTGAAGCGACCGGACAGGACCGCTGTCATCGTCAACTGGAGCGCGGCGACGGCGAGGATGATGGCAGCCGACACCCCGGTGGCGTGGCTGACCAGGCTGAGCGCGACCAGCAGCGTCATGAAGGTCGGGACGCCGATCAGCGCGGCCAGCAGCAGCCCGGCCATGAGCGTCGCAAGGTTCAGCGGGTACAGCGCCAGCGCCTTCAGATCCAGCACGAGCTCGCCGCCGCCCATGACGAGGGGGGCGACCAGCCAGAGTGTGAGCAGTGCGGAGGACCCGATCATGACGACCGATCCCCGCACGGGGTGTTCCTGCAACCGGATGATCGTGGAAATGGCGCCCAGGGCCAGGCCGCCGCCGAGCAGGAGACCGAGAAGCATACCGACGATGACCTGCGGTGAGTGGCGGATGATCCGGAACTTGAGCGCAGCCATCGATCGGGCATGGGGCCAGTCGAGCGACGGGCCTTCGACCGGGGCAATCGGGGTGTCGGTCGGGCGTTCGGGCTGGAGGTCGAGCACGCTCACCGCAGCCAGTCGAGGCTCGGTGGCGCAACCTGATCGGTCCCGACGGCCTGGGCGAACACGTCGTCGAGACGGCGTCCGCTGGTCACCTCGCCCATCGGGCCGCTGCGGATGATCCGGCCGTGGTCCATTATCGCGATGTGGTCGCACAACTCCTCGACCGTGCTCATCACATGGCTGGAGAACACGACCGTCCGCCCCCGGGCGATCACCTGGTCGAGGATGTGGCGGATCGATCGCTGAGAAACCGGGTCGACCGACTCGAACGGCTCGTCGAGGATCAGCAGTGGCGGCGAGTGGATGAGCGCGGCGGCAAGGCTGATCTTCTTGCGCATCCCCTGGCTGTAGTCGGCGATGAGTTTGCGGTCGGCGGTTTCGAGGTCGAGGGTTCGGAGAAGATCGTCGGTGCGGAGTTCGATGTCGGCATCACTCAGCCGGCGGAAGCGGCCGACATAGGTCAGGAACTCCCGAGCCGAAAGCCGCTCGAACAAAAGCAGGTTCTCTGGAACGACGCCGATCGTTGCTTTGACCTCGGTCGGGTCGGGCCAGACCGGCAGGCCGTTGACCATCACGTTGCCGCCGTCGGGTCGGAGAAGGCCCGTCGCCATCGCAAGTGTGGTGCTCTTACCGGCGCCGTTGGGGCCGAGGAGACCGTAAAAGGTTCCGGTCGGGACCCGCAGCGTGATGCCGTCGACGGCCGGTGCTGCCCGAAGCGCTT
>JAOUGG010000173.1 GCA_029857855.1 Acidimicrobiia bacterium
AACGACGTATCGGGCCATGGCCTGACGATACCGGCCGCCAGAGGCGGCTAAACGGGCGTGCGCCGAGTGTCACCGTCTCGATTCGACTCGACCGACCGCACCGGGACCTATGACTCTTTGGCGAACCGTCGAGGATCCTTACGATCCGGGTATGGAGGCATTCGCCGAGGATGTTGACGAACGACGGCGACGTATGGTCGATCGCGACATCGCCTCGCGCGGCGTCATCGACGAGCGGGTGTTGAAGGCGATGGGCACCGTGCCCCGCGAGCGGTTCCTGCCCGTACGGATGGCCGAGTTCGCCTACGAGGACACCCCACTGCCCATCGAGGAGGGCCAGACCATCTCCCAGCCGATGATCGTGGCGGTGATGGCCGAGGCCGCCGAGCTCGACGAGCGGAGCCGGGTGCTGGAGATCGGGGCCGGCTCGGGCTACGGCGCTGCGGTTTTGAGCCGGATCGCGGCCGAGGTCTGGACGATCGAGCGCCACGCCCTCCTCGTCGACCAGGCCGCCGGACGCCTGGCCGATCTGGGCTACGACAACGCCCACGTCATCCACGGCGACGGCACCCTCGGTCTGCCCGAGCAGGCCCCGTTCGACGCCATCGTGGTCACCGCCGGAGGGCCCTCGGTCCCGGAGGCGCTGGTTGAGCAACTGGTGGAGGGCGGCCGTATCGTCATCCCCGTCGGACCCGAAACCCGGGGCCAGCGCCTCCTGCGGGTCCGCCGCGTCGGTGACGACACGGTCGAGGAGGATCTCGGTCCGGTCCGGTTCGTGCCTCTGGTCGGTAAGCAGGGGTGGCAGCCATCGGAGGACCGGGCCCTGGTGGTGCCCCGGCCCCGGTCGGTGCCATCCGGCCTCGCCACCCTGGTCCGGGAGGAGGCCCAGCCGATGTTGTCGATCGAGGAGGCCGAGCTCGGCGGGCTGCTCGACCGGATCGGCGACCATCCGGTGGTCCTGCTCGGCGAGGCCTCGCACGGCACGTCGGAGTTCTACCGGCTGCGGGCCCGCATCACCCGGGAGCTGATCCTACGTAAGGGCTTCACCGCGGTGGCCGTCGAGGCCGACCACCCGGACGCCGGCCGGATCGACGCCTGGGTTCGCCACCGGCCCCCGTCCGGTCCGGACTTCGAACCGTTCTCCCGGTTCCCGACCTGGATGTGGCGCAACCGGGAGGTCCGGGACTTCGTCGACTGGCTCCACCTCCACAATGCCGACGTCGACCCTGCGCATCGGGTCAGCTTCCACGGTCTCGACATCTACAGCCTCTACACCTCCCGGGCTGCGGTCATCGACTACCTCGACGGGGTGGATCCCGAGGCGGCGGCCCTGGCCCGCCACCGCTACGGCTGCCTCACCCCGTGGCAGCATGACCCCGCCACCTACGGCCGGGCAGTGGTCACCGGGAGCTTCGCCGGCTGCCAGGACGAGGTGGTTGGCGTGCTGACCGACCTGCTGCGCCGCCGCCTGGAGTTCGGTTTCGGTCCCGGCCGCGGTCCCGACGAGGAATTCCTCGATGCCACCCAGAACGCCCTGGTGGTGGCCAACGCCGAGCGTTACTACCGGATCATGTACCACGGCTCCCGGGCCTCGTGGAACCTCCGGGACCAGCACATGTTCGAGACCCTCCAGACGATCCGGCTCCGGCGGGGCCCGGCCGCCGGCGTGCCGGCCAAGGTGATCGTGTGGGAGCACAACTCCCATGTCGGCGACGCCTCGGCCACCGAAATGGGGGCCCGGGGCGAGCACAACGTCGGGATGCTGGCCCGCCGGGAGTACGGCGACGGGGCCTTCCTGGTCGGCTTCGGCACCCACGAGGGTGTAGTGGCCGCAGCCAGCGATTGGGGTGGCCCGATGGAGCGCAAGTCGATCCGCCCATCCCACCCCGACAGCTACGAGCGCCTGTGCCACGACACCGGCGTTCCCGCCTTCCTCCTCCACCTGCGCCACGCCGACCGCCGTGAGTTGCGCGACGAGCTGAGCCGGCCCCGGCTGGAGCGGGCCATCGGGGTCATCTACCGTCCCGAGACCGAGCTGCAGAGCCACTACTTCCAGGCGTCGTTGCCGCGCCAGTTCGACGAGTACGTCTGGTTCGACCGCTCGTCGCCCATCCACCCGTTGGCGGCCCACGAGGTGGCCGGGGTTCCCGACACCTATCCGTTCGGGTTGTAGCGCGTTCTGCACCCGGTTGTCCGCGCCGGGTTGTCTGTGCCGGGCGATCCGTTTGGGTTGGACCGGGATCGGTCTCAGGCGGTGTTTGCGCGGAGGCTCTCAATGGCCGGGGCGAGCGTGTTGCCGCCGGTGCCGTTCGCCGCCTCGACGCCGACCGCGGTGCCGTCGGTGAAGGCGATGGTCATCGGGAGCGACAGCTTGCCGGCCTCGGTGGCGATGGCCAGGACGTCGTCGACGGGCCATTCGGCCACCAGCTCCTTGGGCTTGCCCGACATGGTCGAGACCGAGCAGGCCAACAGTCGCCGGTTGGTCACGACCAAGTAGTGCTGGCCCTCGGGAAATCGTGCGGCCATGCCACCATCGGCCGGGGTGTCCCTGTCGCCCCGACCGGCGGCCAGGGCACCGATGACCCCACCAAGTTCCTTGGCCAGTATCCTGTTCATCGTGCCCCGCGGGTTCGTCGTGCACGCCGCCAACACCTCCTCGCCGGGTTGAATGCCCAGCTTGTCGGCTGCCTTGCCCACCTTCTTCACCACGTTGTTCAGCTGCACGGTTCTAGCTCCTTCGGTTTCCACTCGTATCGGCCGCCCACCCATGCTTGTGAGATCGGCTCAGCGTCTGCTGAGATTAGGCGGACCTCGGGTACGGTCGGTGAGGTGTCTGCTACCGACGTTGGTGACGGCGTCATCGACAACATCATCATCGATTCCGCTGCCCACCGCTGGTGGGGCCTGCTCACACTCATCGTCCTGGCCGCGGCGGTGACACTCCTGACCTGGGACGTCGGCAAGGGTCGCGCCGCCACCCCATCAACCCGGTGGTCGTTTCTGGCCGCCCAGATCGCCCTGGTCGGCCAGGCGCTGCTCGGCATCAAACTGCTTGATCAGGGGCAGGGAATCGTGCAGCTCTACATCCATTACATCGGCGGTCTGATTCCGCTCGGGGCCTTTCTGGCCGGGGGCTGGCTGGCCCGGGGCGACACACCTCGCTCGGCTCGGATCCTGCTGATTCTCCTGGTCGTCGGGCTTGCATCCGGCGTGATGGCCTTCACCATCGGCCAGGCTTACGTCAATGGCTGACGCGGTCGATGGCGCCAGGTGGACCCGTTAGGCTTCGCAGATGGCTGCGGCACCACTCGAGCTGAGCCGCGGCCAGATCCTGGGCCGCCGGCGCCGGGCGTCGCACCTCGACGAGCGGCTGTCCAAGCTCAATGCCGCGTCGCTGAGAAAGGCCGCCTGGGCCGGGCTGCAGGACAGCATGCCCCGGGCGGCGGTGCTCGAGCTCCACGCCCGGGTTGGTGGGGTTTCAGCGGATGTGCTTGACGACGGTCGCCTGGTCCAGGTGTGGGGCCCGCGGTACAGCACCTATGTGATCGCGGCTCGGGATCGTGCGGTGTTCACGCTCGGGAGGCTGCCGGTCGACGAGGCGGGCTTGGCTCGGGCGGTCGACATGGCCGATCGGCTGGAGGCGCTGCTCGGTTGCGATGCGGAGGAGCAGACCTACTCGGCCGCCGGTCGAGCGCTCGACGTCAACCCCAACGCGCTGCGCTACGGCGGCCCGACCGGTCGACTGCTGATCGGTTGGGAGGGCTCGGGCAAACCGACGGTGCGGGTCGTGTCCGACCCCGACGTCGACCCGTGGGACGCCCGCCTCGAACTGGCCCGCCGGTACCTGTACATCCTCGGCCCGTCTACCGTCGAAGCCTACGCCCGGTGGTCAGGTGTCAAGCCGGCCTTGGCCAACGAGGTCTTCCATCGGCTGCGACGCTCGCTCACGCCGGTGCGAACGCCGATCGGTGAGGCGGTGATCCTCAGCCGCGATGCGGAGAGTTTCGCCGCAGCCGGCGGGCGCCCGGCCGGCGAAGGTGGCGGTTCGCCGCTGGTGCGACTGCTCCCCAGCGGCGACACCTACTTCCTGTTGCAGGGCGAGGACCGGAAGCTGCTGGTGCCCAAAGCCGCCGACAGGAACCGCCTGTGGACGTCGCGGGTCTGGCCCGGAGCGCTCCTCGTCAACGGTGACGTTGCGGGAACCTGGCGCCGATCGGGGTCCAAGCTCACGGTCGAGCCATGGCGCCGCATCTCGGCTGAGACCCGCGCCGCCGTCGAGCAGGAGGCGGATTCTCTGCCGCTCCCACTACCCACTGACGAGCCGATCACCGTCACCTGGACGTAGCTCCTCGTCATCGGTGGTATTCGCAGGCCAGAATGGACCATGGCTCTGAGCGCGTTCGATCTGTATTCGGTGGGGATCGGGCCGTCGTCGTCGCACACGGTCGGGCCGATGCGGGCTGCGAACATGTTCGTCACCGGGTTGGACGACGACGGGCGGCTCGCCGAGGTGGCCCGGGTTGAGGTCAACCTCTACGGCTCGCTCGGCGCCACCGGGAAAGGCCACGGCACACCGAAGGCGGTGCTGCTCGGGCTCGAGGGCGAGGATCCGGCCACCGTCGACACCACCACCGGCGACGCTCGGATCGAAGCGATGGTCGCCGGCGGCCGCCTTCATCTACTGGGTCGTCACGAGATCGCCTACAGCCCTGACGACGTGATCCTGCACCTGCGAACGTCGTTGCCCGGCCATCCCAACGGCATGACCTTCACCGCGTTCCGGGCCGACGGCGCCGAGATCCGGCTACGCACCTACTACTCCGTCGGCGGGGGATTCGTGGTTGACGATGGCGCCAACGGCGCTGCCGATGGTCTGGACCGGATCGTGGCCGACGACACCACCGTCCGGTACCCGTTCTCGAGCGGCGACGAGTTGCTGGCCATCTGTGCCGAGCACGATCTGTCGTTCAGCGACGTGATGCTGGCCAACGAGCAGGCCTGGCGTACCGAGGCCGAGGTGCGTGAGGGGATGCTCTATCGGTGGCAGGTCATGGTCGCCTGCGTCGAGGCCGGGTGCACAACCGAGGGCATCCTGCCCGGCGGCCTTCGGGTGCCCCGTCGAGCCCCCGCCCTCCACCGTCGCCTCGCCGAGCCGACGACCGGCAACGACCCGCTCCACATCATCGACTTCGTCAACCTCTACGCCCTCGCCGTCAACGAGGAGAACGCGGCCGGCGGGAGGGTGGTCACCGCCCCCACCAACGGCGCGGCCGGCATCGTTCCCGCCGTGCTCCACTACTACGTGCGGTTCGTGCCTGGTGCCGACGACGACGGCATCGTCCGCTTCCTCCTCACCGCAGCGGCCATCGGCATCCTGTTCAAGACAAACGCCTCGATCTCCGGTGCCGAGGTCGGCTGTCAGGGTGAGGTCGGGTCGGCCTGCTCGATGGCGGCGGGCGCGTTGTGTGAACGCTTCGGCGGCACCCCCGCCCAGGTGGAGAACGCGGCCGAGGTCGGCATCGAACACAACCTCGGCCTCACCTGTGACCCGGTCGGCGGCCTGGTGCAGATCCCCTGCATCGAACGAAACGCGATGGCCTCGGTCAAGGCCGTCAACGCCGCCCGTCTCGCCATGCACGGCGACGGCAGCCACAAGGTCAGCCTCGACAAGGCGATCAAGACGATGCGGGACACCGGCCGCGATATGAAGAAGAAGTACAAGGAGACCTCGCGGGGCGGCCTGGCCGTGAACGTCATCGAATGCTGACGGGTGCTGACGGTTGCTGTGACCGAGATCATACTTGACGATCGTACAGCGGTGCTAGCGTCATCCGTGTTGACCGTACGACCGTCAAGTAAGAGCGGCGTCGGTCACTCACTCAGCTTCCGCAAGCCGGCTCTCCGGTGGGGAAGCGTGACACCAAGGACTGTGATACGTGACCGATTCCCTGATTCGACGTACTGCTGGAGCGGCGCTCGCCGTTGGTCTCCTGCTGTCGGCTGCCGCATGCACGTCGAGCGACGACACGAATACCGACACCACTACCGACGACACCACCGACACCACTACCGACGACACCACCGACACC
>JAOUGG010000978.1 GCA_029857855.1 Acidimicrobiia bacterium
AGCCCGGCCGAGCAGACCCGACCGTTTCATGGCCAGCGCCACAGAGCCGGCGACGGCGTCGTCACGTTTCACGTCGCCCAGGTGCATCCGATCCTCGAGATGGCGGACCAGCTTGTAGGCGTACCCCTGGTCGGGACCGGTGGTGCCGAGAGCCGCACCCTTCGGTTGAGCGCCGTCGATCTCCCCCGGTCGCCCGGCCTTCCAACCGCCGGGCCGAAGCGGGGGCGACGAATAGACCCGTGTCCGTTGCGTCGGATCGGTCGGTACAAAGTCAGGTGCAGCCACGTTCAACAGGTTACTGTGCACACCAGGTCACGGGCACTCATGCGCGTCCCTTTCCCCGGCCGTCGAGCCCGACGGACGCCCAGCCCACCGACCACCGAATCCGCCGCCCGCCGACCACTGAGGGAGCCCCATTGGAAACCACCGCCGTCATCTACCGCATCATCCTGCTCGGACACATCGGCGCGGCGATCGTCGGGTTCGGCGCCCTCATCAGCCACGGCTCGTTCCACGCCACGGCGGTGCGATCGCCGGCGGCCGAAGCCGTCCCTGTCCTACGGGCCACCGCCCGAGGTTCCCGCGTCGCCGAATACGGGCTGTACGCCGTGCTGGCCTTCGGCATCGTGCTGATCGCGCTGAGTGACGACGTCTACCGCTACAGCGAACCGTGGATCTCGGCCTCGTTCGTCGTGTGGATCCTCATCATCGGCCTGATCCACGGCCTCGTTCGGCCCGCTCGGGCGAAGTTGTTGGAGGTGGCAACCGCCGCCGAACTCGAGGGCGACGGGACCGACGACCGCGGCGGGGATCTGGCCGACCGAGCCGGGGCGCAGCCGCTTCTGGCCCGTCTCGCGGCCGGTGAGGCCGGAACACAGCTGTTGCTTCTGGGAGCCCTGGTGCTCATGATCTGGAAGCCGGGCCACTGAGCGGACCGGGCAGGCCGAGCGGGTTTCGGCTCCGGTAGCGATCGATACCCGTCGCTCTAGACTGGTCGGTCGGGTAGCCGAACGCGGAAGGGTGACTCGAGCATGAAATCGTTGCAGCGGCGGGAGATCGTGGTTGTGCTCGTGATCGGCCTGATCGCCGTTGCCGCGGTCACGGAGGCACCCGGGCACCTCGGCGAGCTGGTCCGGCGGCAGGTGCTCAACTCGTTCGCCTTCCTCACCTCTATCCAGTTGATCGCCGGCCTGGTCGGCATCTTCATCCTGGAACGGAAGTTTCCGGCGCAGCCGAACGTCCCGCTGTTCAGCCCGGCCGTCGCCATGGACGCCCTGTACACCTTCGTCGTCCAGCCGTTGACCGTCGTGCTGCTGGTGCTGATGAGCGATCCCCTCAGCAACTTTCTCGCCGACAACGCGAGCTGGCTCGTCGTCGACACGACCAGAAACTTGCCACTACCGGTGGCGCTGATCTGCGGCCTGGTGATCACCGACTTCTTCGTCTGGCTCGCCCACGTCCTGAAACACAAGATTCCCCTGCTGTGGCGGTTCCACATCATTCACCACTCGCAGGTCCAGATCAACATGTTCACCTCGAACCGGATCCATCCCGTCGAGCACGTCCAGGATCTGATCATCCAGACACTCCCCTACTTCATCCTGTTCCCGTCGTTGACGTCGAACTGGAAGTCGTTCATGGTGCTGAACGTCCTCTACGCCTGGCAACAACGGTTCCAGCACTCCAACATCGCCACCAACCTCGGACCCCTCCGCTACATCATCGTCACCCCCCAGTCGCATCGAGTGCATCATTCCCTGATCGAGGAGCACTGGAACTCCAACTACGGCAGCGTCTTCACCTGGGATCGCCTGTTCGGGATGCAGCACGACGACGTCGAGAGCTACCCCATTACGGGGCTGAACGACAACGACTTTCCCGAGCCGACGACCTGGTCGCCCCGCGACTTCCTCCGCTGCCTTGCCGACCAGTTCACCTACCCGTTCAAGAGCGATGTCATCGCCCGGGTCAGTCAACCGCTTGACGCCGACCAAATGACC
>JAOUGG010000174.1 GCA_029857855.1 Acidimicrobiia bacterium
CTCGACCAGGACTACGACGTCATCGTCACCGTGGGCTTCGCTCTCGGTGAGGCGACCGGCATCGCAGCTGGCGAAAACCCCGACACCTACTTCGTCGGTGTCGACCAGTTCCAGGGTGAGGCCCAGGCCAACCTGGCCGGTCTCATCTTCCCCGAGGACCAGGCCGGCTTCCTCGCCGGAGCGCTTGCCGGTCTGATGACCGAGAGCAACACGGTGGCCCAGGTGCTCGGCACCGACCTCGTTCCCCCGGTTGTGGCCTTCAAGGAAGGCTTCGAGGGTGGCGTCGCGTACAGCAACCCTGACGCCGAGGTTATCTCCACCTACCATCCCGGCGGCCTCGACGTGGCCTTCACCGACCCCGCTTGGGGTGCCGACACCGCCCGTCAGGCCATCAACAACGGCGCCGACGTGGTCTTCGGCGCCGGCGGCCAGACCGGCAATGGTGCCCTGCAAGAAGTGGCCAAGGACGGCGGTGCCGCCTTCTGCATCGGTGTCGACACCGATCAGTGGGAGACCGTGCCCGAGGCCCATCCCTGCCTCGTCACCAGCGCCATGAAACTGATCACGCCCGGCGTGCAGGAGATCGTCAGCCTCTATGTCGACGGACAGGCTCCGACCGGCAACTTCATCGGCGATGTCGGCCTGGCCTCCTACCACGACTTCGACGCTGAGATTCCTCAGGAAGTGAAGGACGCCATCGACGAGCTGACCCCGCTGGTGCTCGCCGGCGACGTGCCGACCGGATACACCCCCTAAGGTCGGTGTGAACCGGTCGGCCTCCGACCGGTTCACCATCAATGCTTTCATCGGATTGGTGCCCGAGCTAGGCTTGGGCACCAATTTCGTTTTCGGTGTGGGGAGAGACGTGTGACAGTGCCAAATTGGCGGATGGTGGTGATGCCGCTGCTAGCCGTCGCTTTCGGCTTGATCGTGGGAGCCGTGCTGATCGTCGTCTCTGGCGACAATCCGCTGGTTGCCTATCGGGCCATGCTGGAGGGGTCGCTCGGCGGCTCCGATGCCATCGGCCGAACCCTCGAGAAGGCCACGCCGCTGGTGCTCGGAGGCCTGGCCGTGGCCTTTGCTTTCAAGGCCGGGCTGTTCAACATCGGCGGTCAGGGCCAGCTGCTGCTGGGGGCGGCCTTCTCGGCCTGGGTCGGGTTCAACTTCGATCTGCCTGCCGTGATCCACATCCCGGCTGCACTCATCGTCGGTGGATTGGCGGCCGCCATCCTGGGCGGGCTGGCCGGTCTGCTGAAAGCCACCAGGGGCGTGCACGAGGTGATCAGCACGATCATGTTGAACTTCGTGGCCGCGAACTTCACCGAATGGATGGTGAGCCGCGACGGACCGTGGAAGGATCCCGAGGGAGGTGCCATCGCCCGGACCCCCCTGGTTCAGGACAGCGCCGACCTACCCCGAATCGCCGGCCTCCCAACCGGCTTCCTCGTCGCCGTCCTGGCCGCCGTCTCCATCTGGTGGCTGGTCAATCGCTCCACGCTCGGCTTCGAGGTCAAGACGGTCGGGAGCAACCCCAAGGCCGCCGCCTATGCCGGCATCAGCGTGACCAGGATCATCGTGATCACGATGGGGATCAGCGCCTTCCTGGCCGGCCTGGGCGGTGCCATTCAAACGCTCGGTGTCAACGGCCGCTTCGAGCCCGGCTTCCAGACCGGTCTCGGGTTCGACGGCATCACCATCGCTCTGCTGGCTCGAACCAACGCCCTGGCCGTCATCCCGGCCGCCCTGCTCATCGGAGCCATGGATGCCGGATCGACGCTGATGCAGGCTCGAACCAATGTGGAACCGGAGGTCATCAACGTGATCCAGGCAATGATCCTGTTCTTCGTGGCCGCCCCGTCGGTGGTGCGGTGGATCCTGCAGCTATCCGAAGCTGAGGACGTCGACACTGGAGTGGATCTGGCCACCGGTTGGGGGACGACATGACGGCGTCGGCTCCTCCTCTAACCCGGTCGGCGAGCAACCTGAACAGTTATGTGGCCCGCAACGCCAAGGCGCTTGCCGGCCTCGGGGTCGTGGTGGTGGCCCTCATCGTCGCCTACAGGTGGGATGGCACCCAGACCACAGCGGTCATGGCCCGTACGGTCCGGGAGGCAGCACCGCTCATCCTGGCGGCCCTTTGCGGTCTGGTGGGGGAGCGCTCGGGCATCATCAACATCGGCATCGAGGGCCAGTTGCTGCTCTCGGCCTTCTGCGGTTTCATGGTCGGCTCGTACTCGGGGAGCATCATCCTCGCCGTGGTGGCCGCGCTGGCCGTTGCCGGACTGGCCGGCACGTTCCTTGCCTGGACCTCGATCCGGTTGCGGATGGACCAGATCATCGCCGGCACCGTGATCAACATCTTCGCCATCGGTGCCACCAGCTTCTTCTACGTGCCCAATCGCACGATGGCCACGATTCCAACCGTCTCGCTCGGGTTCCTGTCCGACGTGCCGCTCGTCGGCCCGATGCTGTTCGACCATGGCCCGCTGACCTACGCCGCTCTGGTGGCCGTGGCGGTGGTTCACGTCGCCCTTTTCGAGACTCGCTGGGGGCTGCGCACCAGGGCGGTGGGGGAGCATCCCAGCGCCGCCGACACCGTCGGGGTCGACATCTTCCGTCTGCGCTATCTGAACCTCACGCTGGCCGGGATGCTGGCCGGGCTGGGCGGTATGGCGCTGATCCAGTCCGCCGGGGTCTTCAACCGGGGCATGTCGAACGGCAAGGGCTTCATCGCCCTGGCCGTGATGCTCATCGGTCGCTACCGGCCCACCGGCGTGTTGGCCGCGGCCCTGCTGTTCGGTTTCTTCAACGCCCTGCAGGCCCAGCTCCAATTCAAGCAAGTGTTCGACATCCCGCCCCAGTTCTTCGGCATGATCCCGTTTGTCCTGACCATCGCGGTGCTGGCCATCGCCGGTATCTCGGTCCGTCCGCCGGCTGCCGTCGGCAAGCATTACGAGAAGGAGTAGGCCATGTCCGATCGTGGTGATCCGGTCGACGGCACCGGGGTGGGGGCGGCAACCTCCGCCGACCAGTCCGGGTTCGAGCGACCTGGTGAGGTGCCGCTGTTAGAGATGCGAGGGTTGACCAAGCGGTTTCCGGGGGTGGTGGCCAACGACAAGGTCGACCTCCTTTTGTACGAGGGTGAGATTCTGGGTCTGCTCGGTGAGAACGGTGCCGGCAAGTCGACGCTGGTCAAGATGCTCTTCGGCATTCACGAGGCCGACGAGGGAACCATCCTGTTCCGGGGTGAGGAGTTGAAACCGTCGGATCCAGGCGATGCCATCGACAAGGGCATCGGCATGGTTCACCAGCACTTTCAGCTCGTTCCCCCGTTGACGGTGGCCGAGAACATCGTGCTGGGAGCGGAGACGACGCGCGCCGGTGGCTTCATGAACCGGCGGGCGGCCGAGGCCCGGGTTCGGGAACTGTCCCGGCAGTACGGACTCGACGTTGACCCGACCGATGTAGTCGGTGATCTGCCGGTCGGCATCCAACAGCGTGTCGAGATCCTGAAGGCCCTCTATCGAGGAGCCGAGCTGCTGATCCTCGACGAGCCGACCGCTCTGCTGACCCCCCAGGAGACCGATGAGCTCCTGGCCATCATGCGTGACCTGGCGGCCGACGGCGTCGGCATCATCTTCATCACCCACAAGCTGCGGGAGATCCTGGCCGTGACCGACCGGGTGACCGTGCTCCGTCGGGGCAAGTCGGTTGGTCGGACATTGACGGCCGACGCCACCACCGAATCGCTGGCCGAGATGATGGTCGGTCGCTCGGTCGTGCTCAGCGTCGAGAAACCACCGCGAGAAGCCGGCGAGGCCGTGTTGTCGGTCAACGACGTGCAGGTTCGCGACGATCGCCGTCAGCTGAAAGTCAAGGGAGCATCCTTCGAGGTGCGCGCCGGGGAGATCCTCGGTATTGCCGGAGTCGAGGGCAACGGCCAGCGTGAACTGGTTGAGGCCATCACCGGTCTCCGATCGATCGTCAGTGGCAACGTCTCGATCGATGGGCAGGAAGTTGTCAACAGACCCCGGAAGGTACGCGAGATGGGAACGGCCTACATACCGGAGGATCGTGAGCGTGACGGTCTCGTCGGTCCCTACTCCATCGCAGACAATCTCGTGCTCACCCACTACTACGAGCCTCCGTTCGCCAACCACGGTGTGCGGGACTTCGAGGAAGTCGACAAGAAGGCCGAGCTGCTCGTCGAGCGGTTCGACATCCGAACGCCCGACATCCACACGCCGGTCAAATCGCTGTCGGGCGGCAACAAGCAGAAGGTGATCGTGGCCCGGGAACTGAGCGACGACAACACGTTGGTCGTCGCATCCCAGCCGACCCGCGGTATCGATGTCGGCAGCATCGAGTTCATCCACAGTCAGCTCATCGCCGCCCGCAATGAAGGGTTGGCGGTGCTGCTCGTCTCGGCGGAACTCGACGAGATCTTCAGTCTCTCCGACCGCATTGCGGTGATCTACGAGGGCCGCATCGTGGCCCAACGTGATCCGGCGGCGACGACCCGGGAGGAGATCGGCCTGCTGATGGCGGGTGGTGAGGTCAGGGAGGATTCAGCCGCCTGACCGGCATCCCGCATGGCTTACACTGAGCGACCATGTTCGGTCTGATTACCGGTAGCGGCCTCTACGACGTCCCCGGCCTCGTCGATCGACAGGTCGACGAGATCGCGACGCCCTACGGTCCGCCGGTCCTGCTCACGACGGGCCGCCTCGGTGGGATCGAGGTCTGTTTCATCCCCCGACACGGCTCCGATCATTCCGTCCCCCCGAACGCCATCAACTACCGGGCCAACATCGCAGCGCTCCACCAGGCGGGGGCGACGGCGGTGCTGGCCACGGCGGTGGTCGGATCGATCGAACCGGCGTGGGGTGAGGGCACGATGGCTGTGCTGTCCGACGTGATCAACTTCACGTCGGGACGGCCGGACACCTTCTTCGACGGGACGGCCCCGGCACCGATTCCGGTCGCGTCGCCGGTGGTGCACACCGACATGTCGGACCCGTACCATCCGGCCCTCAGACAGGCGATCCTGACCGCAGCCGCCGAGCTCGGAATCCACGTCGAACCGGAAGCCGTGTACTGCTGCACCAACGGCCCTCGATTCGAAACGAAGGCCGAGATCGCCATGATGGGTCGTCTGGGTGGGCAGGTCGTCGGGATGACCGGCTACCCCGAGGTGGCCCTGGCCGTCGAGGTCGGCCTGCCCTACGCCTCGATCGCTCTGGTTTCGAACCACGCGGCCGGCGTCAGCCCGGCGACGGTGTCGGTCTCCGACATCATCGAGGCCCTCGATCGGAGGGCGCCCGCGGTGTTCAGCCTCGTCACCCGCACACTCGAGGTGTACGAGCGGGAGCGGAGCCGGTGACCGCGTCGGTACTTCGCCTGGAGGGCGACTACGTCCTCACGATGGACGGCGAGCCCCGACTGGCGCCGTCGGCCGCCATCGACATCGGATCCGACGGCCGGATCGTTGCGGTCGGGCCGATCGCCGATCTCGGACCGCCTCCACCTGTCGTCGAGCGGATCGGCGGGCTCCTCATGCCAGGTCTGGTCAACGCTCACGCCCACACGCCGATGACCCTGGTTCGTTCGGTGGGCGACGGGCTGCCGCTGGCGACCTGGCTCCAGGATGGCGTCTGGCCCCGGGAGGGCAGGATGACGCCGGAGGATGCGTGGTGGGGCATGGTCGGCGGGTCGATCGAAATGCTCGAGTCGGGCGTCACCACCAGCTGCGAGATGTACCTGTTCGAGGACCAGGTTGCCGATGCCGTGGAACACACGGGCGGTCGGGTCGTCGTCACGCCGGGAGTCATCGCCGCGCTCAGCCCCGACGGCCGGGTCGATGGCCGGCTGGCCGAGATCGTCGCCTTCCACCAGGCTCGTCACGACCCCGCCGGGCGGGTGACGGTGGGGTTCGCCCCACATTCGGTCTACGACCTCACACCCGAGCAGTGCGGGGAGATCGCAGCGGAGGCCGCGGCCGTCGACGCCCTGCTTCACATTCACCTGGAGGAGACCCGGGCCGAGCGGGAACTCGTGATCGACCGGTACGGCCGACCG
>JAOUGG010000175.1 GCA_029857855.1 Acidimicrobiia bacterium
CACCGATCACCGCCGATCCGCCCGCATCACGCACCGCCAGGAAGGCCAGCTCACTGGTGGCCGAGTAGATCACGAGGGCCGCTCCGAGTGTGGTCGGGATCGACACGCCACGCTCGACCATGGCCACGCTCACCGTCACCCCGACGGCGAAGTAGGTGAACGCCAGGGCCAGGTAGTCGGTCGGGCCGGGCCGGCCGGCTCCTTCACTCACTTCTGGCGGCTCACGGGCCCGGTTTTGGTGGTCTGGGGCCGCCAGTTTGGATTGGCTGGTCGGCCGTCACGTTCTGGCGGCTCACGGGCCCGGTTTTGGTGGTCTGGGGCCGCCAGTTGGCCGGGGTCGTCAACCGGCGGTATCGCCGTCGATCGACTCCCGGATGAAGTCGGCATGGCCGCAGTGGCGGGCGTACTCCTCGATCATGTGGACCATGATCCACCGAAGGTTCCAGGTCTCGCCAGTCCGGGGATGCGACCGCCGCGACACCTGATCCAATGACTCGACCGCCTCCTCCCGGGCCCGGGCGTCGGCGACGGCGGCCTCGAAGGCCGCGATCAACTCGTCGATCGACAACGACTGGGCGTGGGTCATCTCCGCGTCGGGGTCGGCATCGAAGTCGAACGCGGCGGACCGCTCGCTGAAGTCCTCGCCGTCGAAACGGACCCGGAACCAGTGCTCCTCGACGAGCGTCATGTGGCCGATCAGCCTCGACAGGGTCAGCGTCGACGGAGGCAGCGCGATCTGAAGTTGCTCGACGGTCAGCCCCCAGGCCCGGTCGATCAGCGCCGCCCGGTAATAGTCGAGGAAATGGCGGAGCATCTCCCGTTCATCGGCGTGATTGTCGATCGGAGGCGGGGAGGGACGGGTTTCGGGCCAGGACATCGGCCAAGACTACCGCCGACCCCCATCGCCCGCCCGGGATTACACCGGGTCGTCCCAGGTCATCAACACCTTTGCCGCATCGCCGCTCCCAACCGCATCGAACGCGGCCTCGAAGTCGCGCACGTGATATCGACGACCGATGATGGGATGGATGTCGAGACCGTCGGACAACAGGGCCGCCGCTTTGTACCAGGTGTCGAACAGCTTCCGGCCGTAGATGCCGTGGATGGTGAGCCCCTTGAAGATCACGTCGCTCCAGTCGATGGCCGTCCCGTCGGGAACCAGGCCTAACAGCGCGATCCGGCCGCCGTGGTTCATCGCGGCGATCATCGAGGCCAGTGCCGGCGGCGCGCCGGACATCTCCAATCCGACGTCGAAACCCTCCTGCATGCCCAGTTCGGCCATGACGTCCTCGAGGCGTTCCCGACCGACGTTGACGGCTCTGGTGGCACCGACCTCCTCCGCCACCTTCAACCGGTGGTCGTTGAGGTCGGTCACGACGACGTGGCGGGCCCCGGCCCGCTGGGCGATCGGTGCGGCCATCAGCCCGATCGGTCCAGCCCCGGTGATGAGTACGTCCTCGCCGACCAGGTCGTAGGTCAGCGCGGTGTGCACCGCGTTGCCGAGCGGATCGAGTACGGCGGCGGTGTCGTCGTCGATGTGATCGGGAATCTCGTAGACGTTGAACGCCGGCACCACCACGTACTCGGCGAATGCCCCGTCGCGCTGCACGCCGACACCGACGGTGTTGCGGCACAGATGACGGCGCCCGGCGCGGCAGTTGCGGCAGTGGCCACAGGTGATGTGTCCCTCACCCGAGACCCGGGTTCCCACCTCAACGCCGGTGACATGATCGCCGACCTCGGCCACGGTGCCCATGAACTCGTGGCCCAGCGTCAGCGGCGGGGGAACGGTGGCGGCCGCCCACTCGTCCCACTGATAGATGTGGAGATCGGTGCCGCAGATCGCCATCCGCTTGACCTCGATGAGGACATCGTCGGAGCCGACCTCCGGCCGCGGCACCTCACACAGCTGGAGGCCGGGGCCGGCCTCGGTCTTGCGCAGGGCCTGCATGGTCGCCGCCCCCATCACGCCACCACCTCCAACTCGCGGCCGACGGCGATGAACGCCTCGATCGCCCGATCGAGCTGCTCGGTGGAATGGGCCGCGCTCATCTGGGTGCGGATGCGGGCCGTGTCGCGGGGCACCACCGGGAACGAGAAGGCCGTGACGTAGACGTCTCGGTCGAGGAGCCGCCGGGCGAACTCGGCAGCCAGGACCGCATCACCGAGCATCACCGGGATGATCGGATGACCTCGCCCGGCGAGCGTGAATCCGGCCGCCCCCATGGCCGACCGGAAGTGGGCGGCGTTGGCCGCGATCCGGTCCCGCAGGTCGTCGCCGGCCCGGGCCAACTCGATGGCCTTGATCGCCCCGGCCACCAGTGGGGGAGCGACGGCGTTGGAGAACAGATAGGGGCGGGCCCGCTGGCGGAGCAGATCGACGATCTCGGAGCGGGCGGCCACGAAGCCGCCCATCCCGCCGCCGAGTGCCTTGCCCAGTGTGCTGGTGACGATGTCGACCCGATCGGACACCCCGTGCAGCGCCGGCGTTCCCCGACCTTCCGGGCCGATGAACCCGGTGGCGTGACAGTCATCCACCATCACGAGGCAGCCGTGCCGATCGGCGATCTCACAGATCCCGGCCACATCGGCGGCGATGCCGTCCATCGAGAACACGCCGTCGGTGACGATCAGGATCGTGCGTGCCCCCGCAGCCTTGGCCTCACCGACCTTTGCTTCGAGATCGGTCAGGTCGCCGGTGGCGAAGCGGTGGCGGGCGGCCTTGCACAGGCGGATGCCGTCGATGATCGATGCGTGGTTGAGGGAGTCGGAGACGATGGCGTCCTCCGGCCCGAGCAGCGGTTCGAACACTGCACCGTTGGCGTCGAAACAGGCGGCGAAGGTGATGGCGTCGTCGGTGCCCAGCCACTCGGCGATCGATCGCTCGAGCCGCCGGTGCAAATCCTGGGTGCCGCAGATGAACCGCACCGACGCCATACCGAAGCCGCGGCTGTCGGTGGCCTCCCGGGCCGCGGCCATGATCTCCGGATTGTCGGCCAGCCCGAGGTAGTTGTTGGCGCACAGGTTGAGCACCGACCGGCGGACGCCGTCCTGCTCGACCTCGATCTCACCCCCTTGCGGGGAGACGATCACCCGCTCGGCCTTCCACAGCCCGTCGGCTTCGATCTCCCGCAACGACTCGGCCAACCGTTCGTAGAATGCCGTTCGACTCATGATGGACCTCCCTGTCCAGGAGCTGAATCATAGAGCCAATCACCAATCGTGTGCCGTTGACGGCGGGGCGACCGACAGTCGGCGGCACGAGGTACGCGACCCGGGTACCCGCTCTACCGGACGAAGGCCAGGCCGAACGGATTCGTGCCGACCGTGACGGTCGTCGACGATCCGAAGCCGTCGTTGTCGAGATGCACCACCGAAACCTGATCGGCGGTGGCGCCGGAGTGGGTGACCCAGAGCTTTCGGCTGTCGTCGACGGTCAGGTTGTGCGGCACCGGCGGGGTGGTGTCGGCCACATCGACCACTGCGGACAGCCGACTGTCGAGCTCCCAGAGTGCGTCGGTGCCGCCACCGGCGATGTTGGTCACCAGCACCTCACCACGGTCGGTCACGTAAAGGCCATGGGCCGCCGGAACCGATGCGGCACCGAGCGGAGCCAGCGTCACCGCATGAAAGCGGCTGACCGAGCCGGCCTCCTGGGAGGCAACGTAGAGCTTTCCGCCCCGAACGAACAGGTGGGGATCACCACCGGTGACGACCCGGCCGGTCCCGCTGAAGTCCTTCGTCGAATACTGGATCACCAGTCCGGATCCGCCACTCAGCCCCAGGACGCTGACATAGGCGTGATTTCCGGCCACGAACACGTCGTGAGGTACGCCTCCATCGGCGATCACGTCGGCGGGTAGGGCGAAGGTGGTGATGAGCGACAGGTCCTCGGTATCGACGACACTGACCGTGGAGTTGGTCGTGCCGACGACCCACAACTGCTCCCGCATGCTGTCGATCCACTGGTGGAAGATCCCGTCACCGACGGCCACCGTGCCGACGACGTCGTAGGTTTCGTCGTCGAAAGCGACGATTGTGCTCGAACCCCGATCGCCGACGAGCACCCGGTTGTGCCGGATGTCGTGGGAGACGTACATCGGCTCGGCGTTCCCGGCGGGAAGTGTCACCGTGGTGACGGCCAGAGAAGAGGTGTCGATGACCGAGATGTCGCCGGATCCCCGATTGGCCACGACGACGGCGCTCGACGGCGAGGTCGCCTCGGCGGTGCCCGGACTCAGCAGGGCCGCCAGGATGGTGGCCACCGTGGCCAGCACGGCCAGGAGCCGTCCGATCGACCGTGAGCGAGGAGCGAGTGCGGAGCGTGAGGTCTGAGTCATAACGGCACGCTACGTCAGGTCGTGCGGCCGCGGAGAGGAAGTTTCGTGAATCGTTCGACCGGTTTCGCGAATGTTTCGATCGTGACGAGGTGGTCAGGGACGGAGGTCGATGCGGCGCAGCAACTGGGCGTTGGCGGCCACGATCATCGTCGACAGGCTCATCGCCACCGCGGCGATCGCCGGCGGGAGGGTGAGACCGGCGAAGGCGAACGCGCCCGCAGCGATCGGGATGGCCAGCAGGTTGTAGCAGGTGGCCCAGAGCAGGTTCTGGACCATCTTGCGGTAGGTGGCCCGCGACAGATCGATCACGCCGATCACGCCGCGGGGATCGCTCGACGCGAGCACGACCCCGGCCGATTCGATGGCCACGTCGGTGCCGGCTCCGATGGCGATTCCGACATCGGCCCGGGCCAGGGCCGGTGCATCGTTGACGCCGTCTCCGACCATCGCCACCCGCAGACCCCGCTGCTGCAGCTCGGCGACCTTGGCGTCCTTGTCCTCCGGAAGCACTTCGGCGAACACCTCGTCGATGTCGAGTTCGGCGGCGACGGCGTCGGCGACCTGACGGGCATCGCCGGTGATCAGCACGACGTCGGCCCCCGCTCGTGGAGGGCGTCGACGGCGGGTCGTGATTCGGGTCGAAGCTCGTCGGCCAGCGTCATCGCACCGGCAACCTTGCCGTCGACGACGACCCACAGCACCGACCCACCCCGATCCCGCCACTGAGCGGTGGTGTCGGACAGCGAGTCCGGTTCATGGAGGTCGAGGTCGGCGAGCAGCGACGGCCCGCCGACGTTCACTGTTCTCCCGTCGACCACGGCTCGAACCCCTCGGCCGGTGAGGGCCTCGAAATCCGTGGCCGCCGGCAACGACCCGGACGCATCGGCCGCGGCCACGATGGCCCGGGCGACGGGGTGCTCACTCTCCCCCTCGGCTGCGGCGGCCAAGGCAAGGAGCTCGTCGTCGTTCCAGCCGTCGACCGCGGCGTGATCGACCACCGCGTGATTGCCCAGGGTGAGGGTGCCGGTCTTGTCGAACAGGACGGCATCGACCGTTCGCATTCGCTCGAGCGCGAGCCGATCCTTCACGAGTATGCCGTTCTGGGCCGCCGTGGCGGTCGAGATCGAAATCACGAGGGGGATGGCGAGGCCCAGTGCGTGGGGGCAGGCGATCACCAGCACCGTGACGGCTCGGATGACCCCCTGTGCACCGTCGCCCACGACCAGCCAGCCGATCAGGGTGACGACGGCGGCCCCGGAAGCCAGATAGAACAGGGCGGCGGCAGCCCGATCGGCGAGTGCCTGGGCTCGCGAGTTCGACGACTGGGCGTCGGCGACAAGACGCTGGATGCCGGCCAGGGCGGTGTCATCGCCGACGGCGTCGATCCGGACCCGAACCGACGAGTCGGTCGACACGGTCCCGGCCACGACCCGGTCGCCTTCGGCCCGTCGGGTGGGACGGGACTCGCCGGTGATCATCGACTCGTCGAATGACGCCCGACCCTCGGCAATGGTTCCGTCGGCCGGGACCCGGGCGCCTGGCCGGACCAGAACGATGTCGCCGACGGAGAGCGAGGCGATCGGGACCTCTTCAACACCGCCATCACGTCCGACGTCGCCGTCTTCGCTGACCCGTTCGGCCGTGTCGGGCAGCAACTCCGCCAGGGCGGCCAGCGCGCCCTGGGCCTGGCCGATGGCCTTCATCTCCTGCCAGTGACCCAGGAGCATCAC
>JAOUGG010000176.1 GCA_029857855.1 Acidimicrobiia bacterium
ACCAACTCGAATGTCGATGCCAGACCTACCTGGATTCAGTCTACGCGGTGTTCGCAGTCGAGGTCTGGACGGATGATGGCTGGAGGGAAGTCATCCGCCCACGGCGGCGTTGACGGCAGTCCGGCCCGACCTCCCCCCGGTCGGGGGCGACCCGGACATCGCCGTCAGCGTCGCGGGCGCTTCGACGGTGGGGGCTGCAACTCCTCCACCGGTAGCAGCGTGAGAGCGGGAGTGAACAGGCTGCGAATCCCGAGTGCCACGGTCACCACCACCGACAGGGCGACCGCACCGAGCACCAGATACATGACCACGAGCTGAACCAGCACGGCGTCGCGAGGCGCAACGCCGGCCAGCAGGAGGCCGGTCATTGCGCCGGGCAGGGCGATGAGTCCGACCACGTTGGTCCGTTCGATCTGCGGGACGAGCGCCAGCCGGGCGATCGGGCCGCCGACCTGCTGCACGATCTGCATCATCGACAGGCCCAGCGCCATCAGCGCCTCGATCTGGCCCCGCTCGACCACGGCCGCGTTCACCGTCTGCTTGGCGCCGAGCACCAGCGCCGGAAGAGTGTTGCCGATCGTGATGCCGGCGACGACGATCAGGTTGACCGGCTCATAGTCGATGATGTCGAGCCCGAACACGACCAGCAGGCACAGCCCGACGGTCGCCACCACGGCGAGGGCGGCGATGAGCGGGCCGTTCGGCAACTGCGGGGCCCGCCGGCGCGCCACCATGGCGGTGACGACGACCATGACGATCACCCACAGCCAGGCGAGGGCGATGGCCTGCGACGACGACACGATCACGCCGAACAGCACGCCGACGGCCACCAGTTGGACGGCCGCCCGGGCCGCGGCGATGAGGAGTTGACGGGTGATACCGAGCCGCAGCCACCAACCGATCACCATGGTCAGCGCCACCAGTACCAGTGAGGCGGCGGCTTGCGTCCAGGAAACGCTGTCGATCATTCCCCGACGGTATCCCGGTCGGGAGCGGGGCGGCAGCGTTCCGTCGCCGACCTCCGGACACCAACATCCGCGATCAGGGCCATCTTCGCCGACCGGGCGAATCCCTGCAGGCCTACCTCCGGCGATGCTCCTATGGATGTCAAGTCCCGTTCTTGATGGTGATGAGATCGGTCTTGATGGCTTGGTAGACCTCTCGGGCGATCGCGCGTTTGAGGATCCGGATGATGTCTTGGTTGGTCTTGCCCCGGGCGCAGAGTTCGTCGCGTCGCGTCTGGGTTCGCGGTTCGTAGCGGAGACGGCTCATCACGATCCGGTAGAGCGCGCAGTTGGCGTGCCGATCGCCGCCGCTGTTGAGCCGGTGCCGGTTCTGGATCTTGCCGGAGGTCGCCGGGATCGGCGCGACTCCGCAGAGGTGTGCAAACGCAGCTGAGGTGGCGATGCGCTCGGGGTTGTCGCCGATAGTGGCGAGGAGCTGGCCGGCGATGTCGGTGCCGACCCCGAACATTGCGGTCAGTGTTGGAGCGGTCTCGTCAACGAGGCCGGTGAGGTCGTCGTCGAGACCGGTGATTTCGTCGTTGAGGATGTGGACACGACGAGCGAGCGTGGCCAATGTGTGTTTCGTGGCGGCCGCGATATCGAGCAGCCGGCCGGGGCGGGGCTTGCGTTTGGCGTGCGGTGACGGGACCGGTGCTTGGCCGCGTGCGGGGCGCAGCCTGGCGCAACGATTGATGAGTGTGGCACCACCGAGATCGCGAAGCTCGGCGCGAAGGTCGTCGGGGGCGGTCTTGATGACAGCTTTGAGCTGGGTGATCGCGACCGCTCGGGCCTTGATCGCACTCGATCGGGCGACACGCAGCGTGCGGATCATCTCAACGTTGCCATCACGTGATTTTGGAGTTCCGGTCGCCCGACCCGACAGTGCAGCGCGGGCGGCGGCGTAGGCGTCGAGCGGGTCGGACTTGCCATCCAAACGGCGGCTCTTACGGTCGGGACGATCGACCTCGACGACATTCAGACCCTCAGCGGTGAGGCTGCGGGCAAGCCCGGCACCGTAGACACCGGTCCCTTCCACGCCGACCACGGTGATCGTGCCGTGCCCGGCAAGCCAGGTGCCGAGTGCGGCATAGCCGGCCGTCGTGGTAGGGAAGCTGTTGTGGCCGAGTTCTCGGCCGACGTGATCGATCACTGCCGCGACGTGGACATCGGCGTGGGTATCGACACCCCCCGCCACAGGGTTGTCGATCACCAATGGATGTGTGACGATGCTCATGTCGTCCTTTCGTTCGTGCCGGATGAGGGACGGCACGTCACGAGTCCGAACGGGCGGACAAGACAGTGATGGGCACCTGTTCGTGCAGGCTCCTATGAGGTCACGATCCGCTCGAACACATGGCTGGTGCCGAAGCGAACCTGCGGCCACCGGATCGACGAATCGCTTTCAAGTCACAAGCGATGGACAGTCAGTCGAAGAGTCAGACCCGGCGGCCGCAGGATCACACTCCACATTCTCACTGTCAGTCGACGGTGGCGAGTACCTCGGCCAGGGGAGCGAGCACCGCCGGATCGTGCGGGGGAGGAAGGTAGACGATGGCGAGATCCAACCCCACCTCGACCCGTTCGGCGGCGGCATCGGCCAGCGGGCCGGGCCCGGCCGTCGGGTCGTAGCGCAGATGCTGGGAGGTCATGATCTCCGACGGATCCCGGTCGATCGCCTCGCACGCCTCGTGCAGCTTCTCCCTGGTCTCGACGAAACTCGCCACGTCCATCCCGGGGTGGTTCCAGTGCTGAGCCCAGCGAGCCACCGCCGGCAGGGTGCGCTTCGGCCCGGCCCCGCCAATGCAGATCGGCGGATGGGGCTGCTGAATCGGCGGTGGATTGTTGCGGGCGTCACGAAGCGTGAAGTAGTCGCCCTCGAACGTCGTGACCTCGCGGGTCAACAGCCCGACGATCACCTCCAACGCCTCGTCGAACCGGTCGAAGCGCTCGGTGAGCGTGCCAAGCTCGATGCCGTAGGCGTCGCACTCCTCCTCGTTCCAACCGGCGCCGAGGCCGAGCTCCAGGCGGCCATCCGAGACGATGTCGAGCGACGACGTCATGTTGGCCACCACCGCCGGATGCCGGTAGACGATGCCGTTGACCATGCACCCGATCCGGATGCGCGAGGTGGCCTGGGCCAGCGCGGTGAGCACCACCCACGACTCCATGCACGGCCCGGTCGTATCGGGAACGTTGATGGGGTAGAAGTGGTCGAACACCCAGGCCGATTCGAACAGGTCGATCTGATCGGCCTCGGTCCATGTGGCCAGGAGGTCCGGCCAGGTGGTGAGCTGGGGCGAGGTCTTGATGGCGTACCGCATGCCCCGACGGTAGTGGGGTCACGGTGACCGTGTCCCGTCCGTTGCGATCGCCTCGTGCCACACGGCCCTGGCTGACCACCGCGGTGTGCACCGCCGCCATCGGTGTCGGCGCCGCGCTGGGGTTCGTTCCCGGTTACGTGTCGGTGGCGCTGCAGGATTCCCTCGAGCTGTCGAAGGCCCAGGTGGGTCTGCTGGTGTCGCTCTACTTCGGCTCGACCGGTCTGGCATCGGTCGGCGGTGGGCGGCTGGCAGCGCGGTTGGGCGCCCGAACCGTGATCGTGGCCGACATGGTGGTCGTGGCCGCATCCGCCACCGTCGGCGCGCTGACCGAACGGTACTGGGTTCTCCTGGCATCGGCCGTGGTCGCCGGTGCCGGATACGCCTGGGCCAACGCCGGCACCAACGATGCGCTCGCCCGAACCGTCCCCCCACGCCATCGGACGGTCGCCTTCTCGGTCAAGACCGCCGGGGTGCCGACGATGGCCGCCGCGACGGCCGCACTGGGTGCTCCGGCGGCGAACCGGTGGTCGTGGACGGTGGTCTGGCTGGCCGTGGCCGTGGCGGCCGTCGTGGTCGCTGTCGCCGTCGCCCTGGTGCTCGCCGGCGACCGCGGCCCCAGTCGACCCTCCCCCGAACCGGCGGTTCCAGACCACCAAAAGGGGGGTCCACAGCCGCCGGAATCGGTTGTTGGGTCCGAGCCGGTGCCGGAGCCCGGGCCTGCGCGGGTGCGGGATTCGGCCGTGGCCGCCGTCGACCTTCGCTCCTTCCACTGGTTCTCGCTGGCCAGTTTCCTGTTCGTGGCCGGTTCCCAGCCGATCTTCTCCTGGGTCGTGCCCTACCTCCAGGATCGGCTCGACACCTCGGCCGGGGTGGCCGGCGCGCTGGCCTCGGCGGCGGCCGGACTCGGGGTCGTGGCCATGATCGCCAACGGTCGGCTGGCCGACCGCATCGGGCCCGATCGGCGCATTGGGCGGCTCCTCGTTCTGGTGGTGGCGGCCACGGCGGGGATGGCGGCCATCCTGCTCGGCCCGGTGTTTGCCGGTGGATCGGGATTGCTCGTCGTCGGCGCGGGCATGATCATCGGCACATCCGTGCAACTGGCCACCATCGGCACGATGCACGCCGCATTGGTCGACCGGGCAGGCCTGGCGGTAGCCCAGGCAACGGGGATCACCATGACCGGCTACTACCTCGGCGCGCTCTTGTCACCCGTCGGGTTCGGCTGGCTGGTCGACGTCACCGATCGGTACTGGCCCAGCTGGCTGGTGATGGTCGTCCTGACGGCGGCCTCGCTGCCGGTGTGGCGCCGAGCCGGTCGCATCCCCGTGGCCGGCGCAACCGCAGTGCCGACACCGTCAGGGTCCCCCTGACGGTGCAAACCCATCCGGCCACAGACCCCACCGCCGATCTGGCAGATTTCACGCGCGCACGGTGCGCGTGAAATCTGCCAATTCCGGAGAGGGGTGGCGGGGAGGGCGGGCTGCGGCAGGGAACGTATCGGGGCTATGCCTTGTCGACGGGTTCCCGGCGGGGCCACCAGTACCAGCTCGTCCCCTCGAACCCGTCGACGATGCTGATCTCGACCCGGCGCCGATCGATCAGCCACACGCCGTCGACACGGAGCAATTCGTCGACGTAGCGGAGCGCCAGGAGCTCGCGCTCGCCGGCCCAACGCTCGTGCCAGGTCATGGCCGCGGTCACGGCCGCCGCCCGGGTCGGGTCGTCGCCGTCGAAGGTGCCGTCGAAGGTGATCGTGCTGTGACCGAGCTGATGGTGGGTGCGACGAAAGGCGGCCTGACCGTCGCGGATCCGGTCGCCGATGGCCTGACGGGAGACGATCTCGCCGCCCCGGCCCGGTCCGTAGTCGGCTCGGGCGTCGTCGGTGAAACAGGCCGCAACACCGTCGATGTCGTAGGCGTCGAGCCGGTCGCAGTAGCGGGCCAGGAGATCGCCGATGGCAATCCGGTCACTATCAATCCGGTCATTGTGATGCACGGCGTCCTCGGCCATCGTCGATCGAAAGGCTGCGCCGGGGTCGGATCGGTCGACTTGCGATCCGACCCCGGCAAGCAGGGGAGGTGAGCACGGAATCGATCTCCAGGGCATCCCTTGAGAGCCGCAGAGTTTGCGAAACGCAAACTCGTGAAGGCGGTGCTCCGGATCGCCGTCTCAGTCCTGCGGCTGTAGGAAGTCGGTGAGGAACACCCACTCACCGCCCGTGTACTGGGCGATGCGGGCACCGGTCGTGCCGCTGTGGCCTCCCGGCACCGGACCGAAGGTCACCGGTGCGACCAGGCCGGTCTCGAAGTTGTCGAGTGATTCGAGCGCAGCGTGGAGTGCATCCCAGCACAGGTCGTCACCCAAAGACTCGAGCACGCTGTAGAACACGATCGAGTGGGCGTAGGCCTGCAGGCCGAAGGCATTGTCGGCGACATCGGTATGCCCGGCGGCGTCCATGGCCGCACGGTAGGCCTGCACCTCGGGCGAGTCGGCGGTGGTGAAGGCAAGAATGGCCGAGCCGTAGAATCCCTCGGCCGCCTCGGGTGCCGCCGCCCCGACGGTACCGACGGCACCGGGTCCGGCGGTCGACGAGTTGCCGATGATGATCGGATCCCAGCCGAGATCGAAGGCCTGGTCGAGCAACAACGCCGTCTGGGTGTTGTCGGCGCCGGAGATGACCGCATCGGGCTCGGCGCTGCGGATGTTCAGGACCTGGGCCGAAACGTCGGTGCTCTGCGG